>DASWRC010000205.1:0-15445 GCA_036403375.1 Pyrinomonadaceae bacterium | reverse complement strand
CAAGGCTTTTTCGTCCTGTAATTGCTCGAAACTGTTTTCGCCCTTATGCGCGAGAAAAAGCGTGCAGGTAAAGCTCGCGTCGAAATTCGGCAGGGCAATCATCATAAACGAGCGGCGCGCCCAGATATGGAGCGCGTTTTTCTCCATCAGAAACGCGCCGTTTTTGCCGGGCGGAATATGCAGTTCCTTGTAACCGTGTGCGAGCCATCCTTGCGAGAAATCGAAACGCGGAACTTCGCGCAGCATCGCACTGCGAATCGCCGAACCGGCGCCGTCGGTCGCAATTACTGTGTCGCCTTTTGCCGCTGCTGTTCCGTTTTCAAACAAAACTTCGCCGGAAGCCAAATCCAAATCAATACACCGCCGGTTGAAATAAAACTTTACGCCGTCGTATTTGTCGGCTTCATTCATCAGCGCGATATTTAATCCGGCGCGCGAAACCGAGTTGATATATTCGCCGCGTCTCCCCGAATACGGCAGAAGTTTTGTGCCGCCGCCGGTTGAATGAATCATTCGCCCGTACATCGGCACGGCTTCCGCGAGCATATATTCGTCCAAGCCGACCTCGCGCAGCGCCGCGATTCCGCGATTCGAGAGCGCGAGGTTTATCGACCGACCGGCAGACATCGTTTCGCGCCGCATATCGCCGCGCGCTTCGTAGATTTCGCATTCGATGCCGCGTTTAACCAGATAAATTGCCAGCAGCGAACCGGAAAGCCCCGCGCCGATGATGATGACTTTTTGTTTTGCCATAGTGCGAAAAATATTTTCTCAAAACAATCCGAACTTATCAAAAACAGTTTTGGCACACGATGTGCAACATACAGGGCAAGCATCAAAAAGATGCATTAAAAAAGGACAAGGAGGAAAAAACAATGGGTTTATTAAGAGGTGGAGTAGCAGCGGCAGGAGCCTGGAAATTAGGCGGCGGGCTTATCAGCACGATTCTTATATTCATATTGCTTTATTGGCTGCTCGGATTCTTTATGCGCTAATAATTTAAATAAAAACTGAAGCAAAATAACCGGAAAAGACTATCAGAGTTTCCGGTTATTTTTATTTGCGCTCGAAAATTTCGTGGACATTGCCGAACGGGTCGCAAAACGCGGCGTAGCGCGAAAAATCGTTTTCCGCCGGTTCATCGTGCAGAAACTCGACGCCTTTGGAGCGCAGTTCGGTTAAAGATTTTTCTATAGATTCGACCTCAAAAACAAAAACCGAACGCGCCGCATTGCCGTAATCTGCGACGACTGCATTTTTTTCGCACTTGAACGCAATAAAATCGACGCCTTCGTGCGCGAATTCAAGACGATTTTCGGTTTCCGACTCCAGCGGAAAACCGAGAACGCCGCGATAAAACTTTTTCGCTTTTTCGAGGTCGGAAACAAATATCATTATTTTTCCGAGCTTCATACGAGACAAGTTTTGAGAATCTCCGCAAATTTGTAAACATCCGAAAAAGAATTATAAAGCGGCACGGGCGCGACGCGAATCACGTCCGGCTCGCGCCAATCGGCAATCACACCGTTTTGGGTCAGCGCTTTGAAAAGGCTTTTGTCCGAATTTTTGACACGAATCGAAAGCTGACAGCCGCGCTCCTCGTGGTTTGTCGGCGTGATAACCTCGATTCGTTCGTCTTTGATTTCGCCAAGCAGAAATTCGAGATAACCGGTGAGTTTAACCGATTTTTCACGCAGCGCACTCATCCCGGCTTCTTCAAAAATTTCGAGACTCGCGTGCAGCGCCGCCATCTGAAAAATCGGCGGATTCGACAATTGCCAGCCTTCCGCGCCGCGCATCGGGATAAAACGGTCGTCCATCAAAAATCTGGTTTCCTTGTCGTGTCCCCACCAGCCGGCAAAACGCGGCAAATCAAACGCTTCGGCATGGCGTTCGTGAACGAAAACGCCCGCCACGCCGCCCGGACCGGCATTCAGATATTTATACGAGCACCACGCGGCAAAATCGACGTTCCATTCATGTAATTCAAGCGGAATATTGCCCGCCGCATGCGCCAAATCGAAACCGACAATCGCGCCCGCCGCGTGTCCGGTTTCGGTAATCCGTCGCATATCGAAGACTTGTCCGATGTAATAATTCACGCCGCCGAGCAGAATTAAAGCGATTTCGGCACCGTTTTCGACAATTGTTTTTTCAATGTCTTCGGTTCTGAGGTGAGTTTCGCCCGCGCGCGGCGCGAGCTCGATGAGCGAATCTTCGGGCGCGAAACCGTGAAACTTTATCTGTGACCAGACGGCGTACCGGTCTGACGGAAAAGCATTTTTCTCGATGACGATTTTGTTTCTTCTTTCGGTCGGGCGATAAAACGAAACCAACAGAAGATGCAGGTTGACGGTCAAAGAATTCATCACGACCGTTTCGATGGCGCGCGCCCCGACCACATTTGCCATCAGCCCGGTCAAAAATTCGTGATACGGCATCCATGGATTGCGGGCGTGAAAATGTCCTTCAACGCCAAAGCGCGCCCAATCTTCCAGTTCCTGTTCAATATAAGCGCGCGCCGTGCGCGGCTGAAGCCCGAGCGAATTTCCCGTGAAATACAAAACGTCTTCGCCCGATTCCTGCTTTGGAATATGAAATTTTTCGCGAAAATGCGCAAGCGAATCGTTCATATCCATCGCGGCGGCAAACGATTCGCAATTAACAAACTTGACGCTGCTGTCATTCATCAGTTTTAATTTAGCAAATTTTATTGAAAACTTCCGTGCGCCGGGCAATATCGAAGGCTTGGTGAAAATAAAGAAATAAAAGTTTGGAAAGACATTTTTAACGCAAAGACACGAAAGACGCAAAGAAAAAAACTTTGCGTCTTCGCAGCTCTCGCGTCTTTGCGTTAAAAAATTCTTATATTCCAACTTCAGCTTTCGCTTCGGCAAACTTTTCGACCGCGAACCGCAAATCTTCCGTCGAGTGCGCGGCGGAAACCTGCGTGCGGATGCGCGCTTTGCCCTTCGGGACGACCGGGAACGAAAACGGGATGACGTAAACGCCTTTTGCGAGCAAGGACTCCGCCATTTTCACCGCCGGCGTCGCTTCGCCGAACATGACCGGCACAATCGGATGCTCGCCCGGCAGGACTTCCAACCCGATTTTCGATAATTCCGCGCGGAAAAAACGAGTGTTTTCCTGCAAACGGTCGCGCAGCGCGGTCGATTCCGTCAGAAGGTCAATCGCTTTAATCGACGCGCCGACGATTGACGGCGCGACGGAATTTGAAAACAAGTAAGGTCGTGAGCGCTGGCGCAGTAATTCGATAATTTCTTTTTTCGCTGAAGTATAGCCGCCGCTCGCGCCGCCCAGGGCTTTGCCGAGCGTGCCGGTGATGATGTCGATTCTGTTCATTACGTTGTGATGCTCGTGCGTTCCGCGTCCGGTTTTGCCGACGAATCCGACGGCGTGCGAATCGTCGACCATCACAAGCGCATCGTATTTTTCCGCCAAATCGCATATCGAGTCGAGCTTTGCGATATAACCGTCCATCGAAAAAACGCCGTCGGTCGCAATCATCCGTGAACGCGCATTTGATGATTCCTTCAACTTTTCTTCCAAATCGTTCATATCGCCGTTGCGATAACGAAACCGCTGCGCTTTCGAGAGCCGAACGCCGTCGATGATGCTCGCGTGGTTTAATTCATCGGAAATAATCGCGTCTTCCTCTGACAGAATCGTTTCAAAAAGCCCGCCGTTCGCGTCAAAGCAAGACGTGTAGAGAATCGTGTCTTCCATGCCGAGAAACTCGCTGATTTTTTGCTCCAATTCTTTATGAATCGCCTGCGTTCCGCAAATAAACCGCACGCTCGATAATCCATAACCCCAATCGTCGAGCGCCTTATGCGCCGCTTCGACAATCGCCGGATGGTCTGAAAGCCCGAGATAATTATTCGCGCACATATTCAAAACTTCGCCCGTAGCGACCTTGATATGCGCTTCCTGCGGGCTTTCGATAACGCGCTCGTTTTTATAAAGCCCCGCTTCTCTGATTTCGTTAATTGTGTTTTCTATCTGTTTTTGAACTGTACCGTACATAACTTTAAATTAATCTGAAATGATTTCACTATTTTGTTAATTTACTCGCAAAACTCAAGCAACCACTCAGCGTGTTTTTTATACTTGAAGTCTGGTGATTCAATTAACTTTAACAAATTCTTCTTACATGATTCAGGCTCTGAATCAGCTAATTCCGTTAAAAAAAAACAAAAACCATCATTGTCGTGTCCTTCGTCGTAATTCCTTTGCAAAGCTTCAAATAATTCAGGTAAATATTCTGCTCCACCGAGTTCAGAAATTGGTTCTGACAAAAGTTCTCTGATCCAAAAATCGCTTTTCCCGGATTTCAAAGCTGAGATTAATTGCGGCAAATCGTCTTTCGTAGCGGCATTTTTCAGTCTTTCAAATGATTCCAATTTTTGTTCAACATCATTTTCACTAAAATCTGACCACAAAATTTCAAGTTCTTTTGCAATAACCTCATTCATTTGCTTTTCTAACGACTAAATTTCGCTCCAATCCAGAATCACCTTTCCGCTGTTGCCTTCACGCATTACTTCAAAGCCTTTTTCAAAATCACGGTAAGAAAAACGATGCGTGATGACGGGTTCGATGTTCAAGCCGCCTTCGAGCAGCACCGACATTTGATACCACGTTTCGTACATTTCGCGTCCGTAGATGCCTTTGACGGTCAGCATATTGAAGACGACGGTTTTCCAGTTGATTGAAAATTCGTCCGCCGGAATGCCTAAGAAAGCGATGCTGCCGCCGTGCGTCATATTCGCCAGCATATCGCGAAACGCGGTCGGATTGCCCGACATTTCCATGCCGACGTCAAAGCCTTCCTTCATCCCGAGCTGTTTTTTAACGTCCGAAAGGGAAGTTTCGCGGACATCGACCGCCAGTGTGACATCGAATTTTTTTGCGAGCTCCAGCCGGTGCGGGTTAACGTCCGTGATGACGACGTGGCGCGCGCCGGCGTGTTTGGCGACCGCCGCCGCCATGATTCCGATCGGTCCCGCGCCGGTAATAAGCACGTCTTCGCCGAAAACTTCAAAGGCGAGCGCCGTGTGAACCGCGTTGCCGAACGGGTCGAAAATCGCGGCGACTTCCAGGTTTACGTCGCGTTCGTGTTTCCAGATATTCGTCATCGGGACGGCGATATATTCGGCAAAACCGCCGTTCGTCTGAACGCCGACGCCGAGCGTGTTTGCGCATTTGTAGCGTCGCCCGGCGAGACAATTGCGGCAGCGACCGCAAACCAGATGACCCTCGACCGACACGATATCGCCGACGTAAAAATCGTTGACGTTCGAGCCGGTTTCCACGATTTCGCCGACGATTTCGTGACCTAAAACGGTCGGGATTTTAATCGTCGCTTGCGCCCACGCGTCCCAGTTATAAATGTGAACGTCCGTTCCGCAGATTCCGGTTTTGAGAACGCGGATTAAAACATCGTTGATGCCGATTTCCGGTTCCGGCACGTCTTCGAGCCACAAACCCTCTTCGGCTTTGCTTTTTACAATTGCTTTCATACTTTTATTCTAGTTTAGATATAAATTGCGCTCAAATTACTCCATCGTTTCTAAAATCGCTTTTATATCGTCTTCGGTCGTGTCGGGATTAATGAAACAAAACCGCGCGACCGTTTCAAATTCGGTGCCTTGCCTGACTTTTGTCGGCACGACGAGCCAGAACGCGCCGTGAACGTTCGCGGCGGACGTTACAAGGTCGAACATCACGGCGGCGCGCGTCGGCGAAGCGGGAACGAACGCCAGATGCCGCCGGTGATTAATCGGCACGCTCGCTTTTATAAGAACGTCGCGAAAAAGCGCAAATGCCTTTTCGCCCGTGATGCCTTCGGGCGTGATAGTTTCGCCGACTAATTTTTTTAATTCACATTCGCTTTTCGAAAATCCGAGCTCCGGGACGGTGTTTGTAATGCGTTTGATGGCGAATTTGATAACGTCCGGAGACATATCCACCAGCTCGATATCTACGTTGTGCATAAATTTTGGTTATTTTCGGATAAACGAAAAGCTACCTTGTTATTATCGGCAATTTTGTGATTTCAGACAATTTGGTGCGGATGTTTTCCAGCTCGTTTTTATGAATAGTCCTGATTTGCGTGAATCCGCCCTTAAATTCGACGCTGTTGCCGCGCGATGCCGGAAAATATTCGCGCGGCGCCGAACGCGTCGGCAAATTAAGCTGAACTTCGTCGGGCTCGATGGTTTGAAGGATTTTGGCGAGCCGTTCGATTTCAAAACGCCGCGGCGTTTTGAGAATCATCGTTTGAATCGCGAGAAACCCTTCAAATTCGCGGCGCAGTTCAAAAATGCCGGAGATTATGGATTCGAGCGAAATTCCTTTGTGCGGATGATTGGCGCGCCGCAAACAATCGTCCGACCAGGCATCGAGCTTGCAAAAAATTTTGTCGGCTTTTAACAGCTCGCGGCGGACCTGGCTTTGATACAAAAGCGTCGAATTTGTCAGCACGACAACCGGTTTATGCGTAACCTGCTTTATTTTTTCGATTGTCTCGCCGAGGTTCGCGGCGAGCGTCGGCTCGCCGCTGCCCGAAAACGTGATAACGTCAGCCGTTTGCCAATTCGAGTTTTGTAAATCTTCCAGAACCTGTTCGGTCGAAACAAAGACTTGACGCTCGTTTGTCACGCGATTGATTTTACCGAGCTGGCAATAAACGCATTCAAACGAGCAAATCGAATCGACGCCCAACAAATCGACGCCGAGCGAGCGTCCCGAACGCCACGACCGAACGGGACCGTAAATGCTGGGCGCAATAGGTTTCATTAGAAATTCAGATAATAGCCAATGACGACCGAAAGCGCCGTCAGCGTGCCGTAGACGACTTCCCAGACGCCGATTTTCATGGCTTTAATCTGCGAGCGATATTTTGATAAACCGATTACGGAACGACCGAGCAAAACCGCGAACATCAGCGCCGTCAAAATCGGACTCAAACCGTAAAAGGCAAGCACGCCGACTAAAATTAAAGCCGCTGCGTGCGATAGGAATGGAATAAGGCTCGAAAAATCTTTCCCTTTTTCGAGCCGCAGGCGATTTCTGACATAAAGAATCGACGGAATCAGCCGCGCGACAAAAATCGCCCAGAGGGCGCTCGCTGCCGGCAATGTCCAGCCGGCAGCGAGCGCGATTACCGAAACCGACGAAGAAATGGCAACCGCGCCCGTTAGTTCCGGCAAAAGCTCGCGGCTTTTGCCGGAAGAGTCGCAATAAATCTGGTAAACGGCGAGCGGAAGAATAAACAAAAACGGCAAAAAGGCATTTGACGGGACGAAATACGAACTGCCGAGAAGACCGACCGTAAAAATCGCGCCGTAAATCAACACGAATTTCTGCGCGACCGGCGTTTGCGGCATATCACGTTTTGCCTGGCGGGCGTTTAACAGAACCTTGAGCGGCTGGCGCGCGAGAAAAGCGCCCGTGACCATCAGCGCAATCCAGAGCGCCGGCGGCGAGAATGCGATGAGCAATCCCGCCGCGAGCGGCTCAAAAACGAATCCCCACGAACCGTGTTCAATCGGTAAGGCGATGGTTTTAACGTTGACTGCCGGTCGTTTGACCGGAATTGCCGAAACACTGGCTGACATTTTTTTCTTTACCCCTCGACTGCGAATATTTCGTTTTCAAGTTCGACGGCTTTTGGAAATAAAACATTATTTTCCAAATGAATATGCTGATGCAGGTCTTTTTCAAACGCTTCGAGCCGCGTCAGCAATGCGGTGTAACTCGGACACGCGCCTTCGGGAATCTCGTAATCGCGTGAAACTTCGCGCATATTGCGGAGAATTTCGCCCGCCGTGTCGTGTTCGCGCATCATCACGCCGACCGGATTTCGAACGGTTCCGAAACACGACACCGGAATTTTCGCGGTTTTAATCTTAAAATCTTCAAGCGCTTCGATATATGGAAACAACACGCGTTCTTCCTTTAGCAAATGCGGTGCCAGCTCGCTGCAAAGTTCGCCGAAAAGCCGTTCGAGCTCGTCAAGTTCCGGGTGATTTTCGCCGTGCCGGCTCGCGACTTTCACCATCAGCGGCGAGAGATTTTTTATCTCGTCGCGCGTGAACCGGTGATGCGTTTCAACGATATGCCCGATAACTGCGCTGAGACTCGCATCGTTTACCCAATCGAGTTCCGACCGCGCGGATGTTTCCAAACAATCACTAAGTTCCTTCAAAACATTGAGCGCATCCGCGCCTGCGTTTCGACAGGCGTCAAGCAAGGGGCGATGTCCGCCGCAGCAGTAATCAATCTTGTAATTTTCAAAAACTTTGGTCGTCAAAGGCGCTTCGAGCGCAATCTCGCGCACCGTTTTCGTTGTTAAATTGTTAATCATAAATTCCTCCGTGAATCTCACTGATTCAAGATTACGGCGGAATTTAAAGGGAAAATATGATTGCAATCATATTGGGGAAAAAAATAAAATTCTAAAGAAAGGCGGAAACACGAGCGCTTGTCAGATAAACAAATCCTTCTCTAATTTGAGCCATTCGAGAGCCGCGCCGTGAAGCATTCGGGCTTTTGTTTCTTCATCGAATTTTGAGGTTTCAATTAATTTTCCGGGTTCCAGCTCGCCGAGCGGGAAAGGATAATCCGTGCCGAGAGCGATTCGTTCCGCGCCGATGAGCTTTACTAAATATTCGAGCATCAGCGGGTCGTGAACGAGCGAGTCGAGCCAGAATTTGCCCAAGTATTCGCGCGGATTTCGCGGATTATCGACGCCGCATAAATCCTGCCGGACTTCAAAACCGTGTTCGATTCTGCCCAACGTGTAAGGAAACGAGCCGCCGCCGTGCGCAAAACAGATTCTCAAGGCGGGCAATTTTTCCAGCACGCCCGAAAAAATCAGCGAGCAAATCGCGCGCGATGTTTCCGCCGGCATTCCGACGAGCCACGGCAGCCAGTATTTCTGCATGTCGCGCTCGCCCATCATTTCCCATGGATGGACGAAAACCGCCATTTCGAGTTCGGCGCAAGCCGCGAAAAACTCGAAAAACTGCGGCTCGCCCAAATTCAATTGATTGACGTTCGAGCCGATTTGGACACCGACCAGACCGTTTTTCCGGCAGCGTTCGAGTTCTTTGAGCGCGAGCCGCGTGTCTTGCAGCGGAACCGTTCCGAGACCGATAAAGCGTTTCGGGAATTTTTGGACAATTTCGGCAATACCGTCGTTTAAAAAAGCGGAAATTTCCGCGCCGTCTGCCGCGCGCGTCCAATAAGAGAACATCACGGGAACGGTTGAAAGAACCTGCACGTTAACGCCGCTCGCGTCGCATTCTTTAATCCGCCGCTCGGGCGACCAGCAATTGTCTTCGATTTCGCGAAAGAATTTACCGTCGTCTTTCAGCATTCGCGCCGCGCACGGCTTGTGATGGTCGAGCGTGATAAATCCGCCGTAGCCGAATTTCTCCTTCCAGCGCGGAATGTCGCGCGGCAAAATATGTGTATGAACGTCTATTTTCAGCATTTATTAAGCTAGTTTATCAGGCTTTTCGCGGCTGGCGACCAACCCGTTCCCGCATTTGAAAACCGAGCCTCTGCGTTAAAAAAATCCTCGTCTCAGTAAATCCGGTCAAGTAATTCTACGCCGCGTTCGAATCTGTGCAGATTTTCCAAAAAATGCTCGACGTGACGCCGTTTTTCGAGCGAGAAACCGCCCGCCGAATGCGGTGTGATGTAACAATTCGGCGTCGTCCACAAGGGATTATCGGGCGGCAGCGGCTCGGGATTTGTCACGTCGAGATAGGCAGCCGCAATTCTGCCCGCCTGCATTTCGGCGAGCAAAGCCGTCTGGTCGAGCGTCGTGCCGCGCCCGATATTGTAGACAATCGCGCCCTTTTTCATCTTTGAAAGTCGCTCGGCGTTAAGAAAATTCAGGGTTTGGTCATTGGCGGGCAGAACATTGATAATGTGGTCGGCGAGCGGAAATTGCGCGTCGAGCTCATTTTCGGAAACCATTTTAACCGGCTCGTCGCCCTGAATCGTGCGTTTGAAGCCGATTAAATTCATCCTCAAAGGCGTGAGCAATTCGGCAATCCGTCGCCCGATTGTTCCGAAACCCAGAATCAAAGCGGTTTGTTCATTCAAAAGGTAAGAATACCGGCGGGTTTCATCGTAATTCCACACTTTTGCGCCGCGCTGGTTGTCGAGCGATTCGGGCAGACGCCGCGCGAGCGCCATCATCATCGCCAAAACGTGCTGCGAACAGGGCTCAACGTAAACCATTGAGCTGTTGGTCATAATCCTGCCGCTGTTTTTGAAATTTTCCCTGAAATCCGCGCGGTCATAAGGCGTGTAACCGGCGAGATTAACGTGAAACCAACGTATATTTTCCGCCGCTAAAACCGCGTCCGGTTCGGGCGTTCCGAAAGCAATGTCGGCGGCGCGCAAACTTGTCGCCGCGTCGCCGTTCGTCCCGTCTTCGCGCGGCGGAAAAACAAACAATTCGTGCGCGCCCAAATTTTCACGCAAAGTCTTTAACTCGCTTTCCGCGCCGGAAGTAAAGCTGTGATTCGTCCAGATTTTCATTGTTCTTTACGGAGTTTCTTCCAGAAACCTTTTCTTTTCGAGCTGCATAAACCTTTGATTCCAATATTTTTCGTCGAGCTTAAAATAGTTTTTCTGGATGCCGAAGGTTTCAAAGCCGACTCTTTCATAAAGCCGCTCGGCTGAACGGTTGTCGGCAACGACCGTTAAATGAATCTGTTCGATGCCTTCCAAATCGAAGGCGGCTTTAGCCAGTGCGCGCAAAAGGTTTTCGCCGACCTTTTGCCCTTGAAACTCGGGATTGACATACATCGAAACAAGCTCGCCGCGATGCCGTGTCTTCGTTCTATTTCCGCGCACGAATCCGGCAACGCCGATTAAATCGTCACCGTTAAACGCGCCGAAAAAGAAAACGTCCGCCGCGTTTTGTTCGATAATCTCTTCAAAATACAGCTTCGGTTTCCCGACTTCATCTTCATAAAGCGTCCCGAAACTCTCAGGAGAATTTTGCAGACATTCGAGCCGCACGCGCCGAAAATCCTTTGCTTCCGAGCTTTTTAATTTTCGATAACTGATTTCCATTCAACCCGCACGTTTGGTTTCTTTTGCCGCTTGCAGCTTATTTTCCTTTGCCTTTTCGTCCGACTCCCTTTTCGCCTTCATCAGCGAAAGACAAAGCTCGCGCAGTTGGTCAACCTGCCGCAAACGTCTGGTTATCGCTTCGCTGGACATATCAACTTTCTTCATTTTCCAACCTCTCGATGTCTGCCGTCATTTTGCCGTGCTCGGTTTCGTTCCATTTCCACTTATGCATTTCAACTTACAACCGGCGGCGGTTCCATCGCCGCGCCGCAGTTTTTGCAGGTTCGCAAACTTTCATCGCCGTAGAACCGTTTGAAAACGCCCTGAAACTGCGTCGTAATATCCGTCAAAACGAAATATTCTTCGTAGAGCTTGGTGTTGCAGTTTTCGCAAAACCACAAAAGCCCGTCGAGCTCGCCGTCGCGGCGTTTGCGTTCGATGACTAAACCGACCGTGTTTGCGCCGCGAATCGGGTTGTGCGGCACGCGGGGCGGAAGCAGAAAAATCTCGCCTTCGCGCACCGCAACGTCAACCGCCGCGCCGTCTTCCTGAATTTTGACGAGAATATCGCCTTCTAACTGGTAGAAAAATTCCTCGCCTTCGTCGAAATGATAATCTTTCCGCGAATTCGGTCCGCCGACGACCTGCACGACAAATTCGGCGTCTTCGTAAACCAATTTATTGCCGACCGGCGGTTTCAGCAGATGGCGATTTTCGTCAATCCATTGTTTGAAATTAAAAGGTCTTCTAATTGGCATAATTATAATTCTAAAACTTTATTGACCGTTCGCCAATTTCGCGCGGTGGCGGCGACTTTTAGCTTTTTGCCGATGTAGTCTTTGCCCATCAAGCTGTCTAAAACGCTGACACGAAGAAGGCAGTAAATTTCGCGCCCGCGGACGGCAAACATTTCCTTTTCGCTGTTGTTTGAGAGAAGAAGTTCGCGTTTTTCGTCCGGCATTTCTTCGTCCAAAAAGAAAACGTGCAAATCCTTGTCGTTTTCAAATTGCCCGTCGAACGGATTGTTTTCGACAACCTGTTCGATTTCCGCGATGGCTCGAACCATCGTTCGGATATTCAGCCCGAATTCCTGCGCGATTGCTTTTTCGATTTGGGCGGCGAGCTTTTTGTCGTCCGTCCGGGCGGTTTCAAAGACGATGTTGCCGCTGTTGATATAGGATTTTACGTTCTCGAAACCGAGCGCCGCGCAGCACTCGCGCAAAGTTTCCATCTTGATTTTATTTTTCCCGCCGACATTGATGCCGCGCAGAAAACCGATGTATTTCATGCTAATAATTTCCTCATTTTGACGCAGATAATCGCGACGTTTTCGCCGACCGGAACGCTCACTTGCTCGTCGCCCGTATAACCGCGCGCCGCATAAAGTTTGACGCCGGGCAAGGTCGCCATCATTTCGGCGCGCTTGAAACCGTGCGCTTCGGCTTCGCGCTCGCACACTTCCAGAATTAACGAACCGACGCCTTTTCGGGCGAAATCGGGATGAATAAAAAACGCGCGAATTTTTGCCGCGTCCCGTTTGGGATCGAGCAAACCGGAATCGCGGCTTTCGGAATAACGAGACGCGCCGAAAAGCGTTTTGCGTTTGCTCCAGCCGCCGCAGCCCGCCATTTCGCCGGTTTGGGTTTCGCCGACGAAATAAGTTCCGTCGGCGATAAGTTCGGTATCGACGCCGAAAACCGTTTGGATTGAAAGTTCGATTTGCCGCGCGTCGTAATCGTCGCGGCTCAGCCCGCAAACCGATTCGCCGATAAGTTTTTCAATCGCTTCGCGGTCGCCCTGCACGGCTTTTCTGATTGTAAAATTCATCTTCGCGTAAACCGAATTTAGCGTGTCCAATTTATCTTCACGGCGTCGAGCCCGCTGTTTCCCAATGTTTCATTTTGTAAAAGCGTAAAACCGTTTTTCCGGTAAAACCCGAGCGGCGAGAGATATTTTTCGCCGCCCGATTTGAAGTATCCGTCGTGTGCGACGACCCAGCCGTTGATATTGGTTTCGCGGCTTTTGATTTCGTTTAAAAGCGCGGTTCCGAAGCCTTTTTTCTGGCAGCTGCCATCGACAATTACCGAGAACCAGCGTTCGGAGTCGCGCGTAAATGTCATCAGCCAGCCGCGTATCTCGTCCGTTTCGTCAAAAAGCAGAAAATGCAGCCGGTTCGTTTGTTTATTCAGAAACGCTTCAAAACCTTCAACGCTTTCGTATTTCAGGATTGCGGGATATTCGGCGTTCCAAAGCCGCGTGATGATTTCTTTCTGCTGAGCCGTCAGCTCGGGCACCCGTTCGATTCGCATTTTTAATCCATCGTCGCGATGACTTTCAATTCAATCGCAATCGGAGTCGGAAGAGAGTTTATTTCGACGGTTGTGCGGCACGGCAGATTGTCTTTGAAATATTCGGCGTAAACGCGATTGTAGGTTTGAAAATCGTCCTTCATATTCGTCAAAAAAACCGTCACATCAACGATTTTGTCCCAAGCCGAACCGGCATCCTCCAGAATATAGCGGACGTTTTGAAACACCGAGCGGCACTGCGTCTCGATGTCATAGGAAACAATCTCGCCGTTTTCGTCCAATTCAACGCCCGGAATTTTCTTAGTACCCCGCTCACGCGGTCCGACGCCCGAGAGAAACAAAAGATTCCCGACGCGCCGCGCGTGCGGGTAAAGCCCGACCGGTTCGGGCGCTTTACCGGAATTTATAACGTTTTCGCTCATTTTTCTTAAAAATATTCCAGCCAATCGTGCTGCGGGTGACAAATCAAGAGCGCGTCTTTCAGCCATTTTCTGCGTTTGGCGGTTAAATGACCGAATGCCGTGTGAAAATCCTGCTCGTCCTTCGGGCGCACGTTTTTAGATTTATAAAGCAAAACAACTTCGGGCGACAAAAACCTGATGCCCGATTCGGTCGTTAGATAAAGCTCGGACAAAGGTTTTGTGATTCGCCTGTTTCTGCGATACTGCCAAACACGGTTTTCCTTTTCGTTCAACAAAACTTCGAGAAATCGCGGTTCCGCTTTATCGTTAAAACAATGAATCGCGTGAGCGGGCAGCTCCAAATATTCATCCTGTTTCCATTCGGAAAGCTCGCCGTCGGCGGCAATCTGCAAATTCCAATCGCGCAAAAAATTCTGCAAAGCGATTTGGTCGCGGCGAAAAATCGCAATTTCAATATCGACGTGCTCTCTGGTCTGTTTGCCCAAAAATAAATCAATCGCCCAACCGCCCGCGATAAACCAATGCGGTTTGAATTCGCGCATCAAAAGCGCAACTGTCGCGGGCGCGTCAGCGGGCTTTGAAGAATTGGCAATTTCCATCATCACTCATATAGTTTTCTGAGCGTCAGCCGCCATTGTGAGCTGCTCAAAATATCTGTATTGTCGCTAATCTGGTCAATGCCGCCGATCAGCCGTTTTTCAATCAGCCGTTTGACTGCCGGTTCGGTAATGAGCTTGCAGATTTCATCCGCGAATTTTCCGTGCAGGTGAATTACCTGAAAAGGACGATTGAAAAAATTACCGGCTTTTGCCGGAAGCGGCGCGGTAATTTTCAGGCGATTGTGCATTTCGGCAACGTATTCATAGGCGGCAACCAAAAATTTCTCGCCTTCCTGCCAGTTTTCCGCCGACACAACTTTTCTCAAAGCGGGCGCTAAATCCGCCGCGCATTTTAACTCGGAAAACCCGCTGCCGAACCATTTCGGATAAGGCGCATATTGCTTTTCCATTAAAAAACACAGCCGCATCAAATCGCGCACGAGCCGCGCGGCGATAATGCCCGCACCGATTTCGTCGCCGACGCTGCCCGCGCGTCCCATAAGATGTTCTTCCTGCCCGATTCTGTTCCAACCCGAAGCGAGCAGATAAAGCCAAACGTCGTGCGGGTAATATTCAAAATTACGAACCGTTTCGGTCAAACCGATTTCATCGTGATAAATCGCGCCCGAAGTGACGGCGCGCAGTTTTTGTTCGGGAAACGTCAGCCAATCGGCAGCTTCGACGGCTCGGCGCAAATCAAAATTAAGATATTCGAGAAAAAATCCGCGAACGGTGAGAATCTCGACGCGGTGATTTATCAAGCCTTCGTCAATTTTTTCAAGCCGCTGCGTGCCCTTATCTGCCAAATCGGGCAAGCTGAAATTGGTCGGGTAGCCGCGAAATTCATACGGCAGGCGGCGGCTTAACGCGGCGGAAATCTCATCGCGATGCGCGGCAAAATCATCTTCATCGAGAAAAATCATCAGCCGCGTTCCCCAATCGTGGTCGGTGGACATTTCAGTGTCGAATCCTAAAATTTCCGAGCCGTCGC
>DASWRC010000204.1:0-2864 GCA_036403375.1 Pyrinomonadaceae bacterium | reverse complement strand
TTTCCATTTTCCATTTTCCGTTAAATTAGCCTTTCTTCAATTTCTCCAAACGTTCTGCCGCCGCCTGCAGGGTTTCGTCCTTTTTACAGAAACAAAACCGCACTTTTTGCGCGCCTAAGCGTTTGTCGTGATAAAACGACGAGCCGGGCACGACCGCGACGCCGATTTCGCGAATCATGTATTTTGTAAATTCGATGTCGTCCTGAAATCCGAAGTCTGAAATATCCGTCATCACATAATAAGCGCCTTCGGGAAAGCCGCACCGGAAACCGGCTTCCTGCAAAACCGGCACAATAAAATCGCGCTTTTCGCGGTATTCCATTTGAAGCTGCGCGTAATAACTTTCCGGCAATTCAAGCGCATACGCGCCCGCGTGCTGCAAAGGATTCGCCGCGCCGACCGTCAAAAAGTCGTGAACCTTGCGAATCGCGTTCGTAATCTCCGGCGGCGCAATGCAGTAGCCGACGCGCCAGCCCGTGACCGAATAAGTTTTTGATAAAGAATTAACGACGATTGTCCGCTCCTGCATCCCGTCGATGGTCGCCATCGAGATATGCTCGATTTCTTTGGTCAGGCTCGGGTAAACGATGTGCTCGTAAATCTCGTCGGTAAAGCAGAGCGCGTCGAATTCCTTGCACAAATCGGCGATAAATTCCATCTCGTCGCGCGTGAAAACCTTGCCGACCGGATTGTTCGGGTTGCAGATGATTATCGCTTTCGTCCGCTCGTTAAACGCCGCGCGCAGCTCGTCTTGTTCAAAATACCAATCGCCCGCATCGGTTTGATAAAGCGGCACATGAACCGGACGCGCGTCCGAGAGAATCACGTCCGGCGCGTAATTTTCGTAAAAAGGCTCGAACAGCACGACTTCCTCGCCCTCGTCGATACACGCCAGCATGCCGGCAATCATCCCTTCGGTCGAGCCGCACGTCACGGTAATTTCGCTTTCCGGGTCAACGTCCAAACCCAAAAACCGCTTCGTCTTCGCCGCAATCGCGTCGCGAAACGATTTCACGCCCCACGTTATCGCATACTGATTATGGTCGGCGGCAATCGCCTCAATCGCCTTTTCCTTCACAGCAAAAGGCGCGGGAAAATCGGGAAAGCCCTGTCCCAAATTGACGGCATTATACTTCGCCGCCTCGCGCGACATCTCGCGAATCACCGATTCCGTGAGCCGCTGCGATTTTTGCGAAATTCGATTTTTGATTGGTTTTGGTTGTGTCATAAATTAGGTATTTAATTTTGCAGAATTTAATAAATTATCGCAAATAAAACGAAATTTTCACAGATTGAGCCGAATTTTCTCTGATTGATAGAAATTTTCATCGATTGACGCGAATTCTCAGCGATGGACATGATTTTTTGTTGATTGATGCGGATTTTAAAGGATTGACGACATCTTACTTCGATTTAAACACTTTGCCCGCTTTCATTACGAAAGAAACCCGTTCAAGAGTTGAAATATCGTCCAGAGGATTGCCGGAAACGGCGATAATGTCGGCGAGCAAACCCACTTTGATTTCGCCGGTTTGTCCTTTCAAACCGAGAAGCTCCGCCGCATCGACGGACGCGGCGCGGATTGCTTCCGCCGAAGTCATTCCGGCTTTCGTCAACGTGATAATTTCGCGCGCGTTTTGTCCGTGATAACCTGCCACCGCGTCCGAACCGTCAACCACCCAGACGCCCGCTTTTCGCGCTTTTTTCAGGTTTTCGAGGTTTTTCGATTTTAGCGTTTCAAAAAATTCCCACGTCGAATCGTCAAAGGTAAACTGCCGTTTGTGTTCCAGATAATGCGTCGGCAGGTAAAGCGTCGGCACGAGCGCCGTGTGATTTTTCGCGAGCAGACCGATTGCTTTGTCGTTCAAAAAAGTGCCGTGCTCGACGGAATCGCAGCCGCCTTCCACAGCCGCGATAATCGCCGCCGCTTCGTGCGCGTGAACCGCCACTTTCAGATTCGCTTTATGCGCTTCTTCTACGGCGGCGCGGATTTCGTCTGCCGAAAAAATCGCTTTGCCCGAAGCGTCAACGCCCTCGAAAATCTTGATAACGTCCGCGCCTTCGTTGATTCGGTCGCGGACAAATTGCCGGATTTGCGCGCTTCGCTCGTCTTTTTTGCTCGCGCGAATAAAATTTGAAAGCAAGGGCGCGCCCGAAACAATCATTCGCGGTCCCGTCGCCGAGCCGCGTTTTATTTCGTCGCGCAGCCGAATATCGACGCCCGTCATATCGCCTAAGTTGCGGATTGTCGTAAACCCCGCTTCGAGCGTCAGCCGCGCGTTTTCTTCCGCGTATTTCAGCGTAACTTGCGCGCTCGCGTCCGCCGTTTCGCCGAAGCGCCCGTCTTCGTCGAAGTGATACATGATGTGCGTGTGCGCATCAATCAAACCGGGCAGCAGCGTCGCGTCGCCCAAATCGATAATTTGGGCGTCTTTCGGAATTTCGGTTTGGTTTGAAACGGAAGCGATTTTATCGTTTTCGACAATAACGACCGCGTTGTTGATTATTTTTCCGGCTGCGACATCCAGATAACGCGCGGCGCGAACGGCGATGCGCGCCGGCGTTTGAATAGGTTTTGCGTTATTTGCCTGCGACTGCGCCGAACAGGAAGACAAAAGCAAAAATAAAACTAAAAGCGCCGCAATTTTTCGTTTGAAAAACATATTCATTTTGGATTTTACGAACCGGCAGAGGATGATTCAGTCTTCTTGATTACCAAATGATTAGATGTATTGACAAATTAAGTTAGCATTCTCGCTCCGGCGTGAAATGCATATTGCTCTTTGTAAACTTGCAGCGGAGTTTTATTTCCGATGCCTTGATGCGGGCGCTGACAGTTATACTGCATTTCCCACAACCGATGC
>DASWRC010000203.1:0-31073 GCA_036403375.1 Pyrinomonadaceae bacterium | reverse complement strand
GCCGCATTGTTTTTTGACAAAATCTTCAAATGCTCTTGAAAATAATCTTCGACTTTTTCTCGTGAATTCGTGGTGATGTTTTCCGCTGTTACACTTTGCGGTTTCGGCAGCGCGAGGACAAATTCGGGAACAGGAATTTTTATTTCGAGATTTACAACTTTATCATCGAGCCGAATCGAAATATCGGTATTCGGCATTGGGTGTGCATGAACGGTTGAATAAAAAACGGCAAGGCAAAAACAAGAAATCAAAGTTATGCGCCTAAAAGTCTTTAATGCAAAATCCATTCGATTCTATTTATTTCCGCCGTAATCATTAGTTTTATCACGCCAGACGGAATGCGGATGAATGCCGCTCCAGGCAATTGCGTGCTGCATTGAAAGCTCGATCCAAACCGCAGGTCCGTCAACGCGAACATAATCATTAACTGCATTTAAATCGGTTGAGCCTGAAAAACTAATGTATGTATCGGCTAATTCGGTGCGATATTTTTCTAAAATCTTTTTGGCATCCGAATCGGTTGCGTCAGACACATATTTTTCGATCGCTTTAATGACAAGCTCCTGTTTTTCCTTGCTCAGATTTCCGACTTTTACGCCCGATGGCGATGATGGAAAATTATTATCCTTGTTTGGTCCGGCGATAATATCCGAAAAGTTTTGTGTTAATTTAGCTGTCGTTTTTTCATTTTCGTCCAGCGAATTGAGCATCGCGGCAAAGGCTTCCTGCTCCTGTTTCATCGGTTCGTTTTCGCGCCCGTTCTGCGTAAATTTTTCAAACGGTTCAACCCCTCTGAAAGAAGGAGTCGCCCCGACCAGGTTTCCATCTTTATAAGTCATTCCGACAGCCAAATGATGCCCGCCGAAATACAACTGCCAAACGCCTTTATCGGAGGGCGTTCCAAGAAACGCAAAATTGTAATTTCCCGAACTGTAACCCAAATTCGGACCGCTTCCGCGAGCCTTCAAAAAATCATCGGCATTGAGTATTTCCTCAAGTTCATCATAGCCCTCATGGACCGCCGTTCCTTCTGCTTCTTTGAGAATCGCTTTGATGATTTTGAGTTGTTCCGGGTTAAATTTGTCGAGCGTCACGCCAACTCGGTTCCGATAAATCGCGGGCGGAAAATTGCTCCATTTTTGGGCATTGGCGACCGAATAATCAAGCTGGACTTTTGATTTTAAGTCTTCGCTCAAAGATTTTTTGAGTTCACCCGACAAACAAATAATTCGGCTGTGACCGCTGACATCCTTGCAAACCGTCACGGATTTTTCGTCCAAAGCGCCTAAATTGACATTGACAGTGCCGAAAGTGGATCCCGAAAAAAAATAGTAGTAAATGCCAAAACCAATGGCTGAAACGCAAACGATTGCCCCGAAAATGATTAGTATTTTTTTCATAATCACTATTTAGATGAATTGCCGCCGTAATCAGTTTTCTTATCACGCCAGACCGAATGCGGATGAACGCTGCCGTCTTTTAAGGTCGGTGAAGGCTGCATCGAAAACTCGATCCATACCGAAGGTCCGTCAATCCGCACATAGTCGTTAGCTGTATTCATATCGGTCGTGCCTGAATATGCAATATATGTGTCGGCGAGTTCAGATTGATATTTTTCCATCAGGACTTTTGAGTCCGCATCCGGCGTATCGATCACATATTTTTCTATTCCTTTAATAATGAGCTCTTGTTTTTCACGACTTAAATCGCCAACCCGAATGCCGTTTGGCGACGCCGGAAAATTATTATCCTTCCGTGGTCCGACAATAATGTCCGTGAACGTCTGACTGAGTTTGGCTTTATTTTTCTCATTTTCATCGAGTGCGTTGAGCATTGCGGCAAAGGCGTCGCGTTCCTGATTAAGCGGCTGATTTTCGCGCCCGTTTTGCGTAAAAGTTCCGAACGGTTCAACGCCTCGAAAAGACGGCGTGGCGCCGATTATTTTCCCGTCCTTGTAAGTCAGCGAAACAGCCAGATGATGACCGCCGAAATAAAACTGCCACATGCCGGAATTTGCCGGAGTTCCCAGGAAAGCGAGATGAAAACTGCCTGAACCAAATCCCGCGCCTTTGTCGATTCCGCTTAAATAATCGTCGGCGTTTAAGAGCTGATCGATTTCATCGTAACCTTCATTAGCCGCCGTCCCGGCAGCTTCTTTAAGAATCGCTTTGATGATCGCAAGCTGCGCCGGATTAAATTTATCAAGCGTCGGACCAATGCGGTTTCGGTATCCGACCGGCGGAAAATTACTCCATTTTTGCGCGTCCGATACGGAATAATCGCGTTGTAAATTTGCTAGTAAATCGCCGCTCACAGTCTTTTTAAGCTCATCCGCCAGACAAACAAGGCGAACATGACCGCTTTTGTCCCGACAAAGCCCGGCAACCGCTTTTTCGTCTACGGCGCCAAGCTGTATATTGACCGAACTGAATGACGAACCTGAGAAAAATTTACTGTATAAAATAAAACCGCCAATTAAAGCGACAATAATTGCTCCCGATAAAATAAGAATCTTTTTCATACAAATATCAGTATAACGCAGGGATTTCTGCTTATTGTAAAAAATTGTAATGATCGGTATAAATCCTTTTATTTTCTTGCGGAAAAAAGTAAATAAAAAAAACGTTTATGAGAAAAATAAAGAGGCGTCGGAAAACTGCAGTACAAGCATTTCGGCTGCCTTCTGTTTTGATGTTTCCACATCGTGTCAAGCTCAAACAAAGTTGGAAAGTTGAACGCTTTAAGGAAAAATTTGGTTGTTTTGTCAAAAACGACCCTTTTGAGTAGAAGCCGGCGAAATCGTAAACATTGGCTTCTTTATTCTTTTTTGACAACAAACGAAAATAACCTTCAGCGCATCAAAATTTTCGTTTAATAAACATTGGTGATAATTTTTTGAAATTCGGTTTACAAAAACAACGGGTTTTGGGCTCGAAAATTTCGATGTGTGAAATCTCGCGCAAAATTTCAATCAATTAATTTGTGGCAGACTAATTGCCTTTGCTTTATCGTATTTAACTGATAGGAGCTGTTATTTTGCTGCTGATGCAGCATAAACTTGTAAAATTAAGGAACAATTTGTCATGTCGGCACATTTAATGGTCAAATTTTTTATTTTATTGTGCATTTTTGTCACACTTGCATCCAGCGCAAGTTCTCAGGATTTCGTGTCGGCGAAAATTCTAAATGCTCAAGGCGCGGTGCAAATCGTGCGGCTCGAATCGAGTACAAACGTGGTTATTAACGTTCCGATCCGGGAGAACGAACCGGTTCTTGCGGGAGACGTAGTAAAAACGAACACGGGCGGACGTCTCGTGCTGGGTATTTCGGACGGCTCGCAAGCGATAATCGCGCCAAATACGACGGTCGAAATAAGGGATTTATCCAGTTCGCCGCGCACGATTTTTAACGTTTTGCGGGGCAAGACGCGCATCATGATTCAAAAAATGGGCGGCAAACCGAACCCTTACCGTGTGACGACGCCCACAACGGTTATCGCCGTCCGCGGAACTATTTTCGATGTATTTGTTAAGGGTAAGCGAACCGAGGTTTTCGTCTCCGAAGGAGAAGTGAATGTGACTAATTTGACGCTTACAGACCAAGGAGTAATTCTCGTGCCCGGGCAATTTACGTTCGTTGAGGAAACCGTTCCGCCGCGCAGCCCGAAATAATTCCGGCTGGAGCGGAACGACGATTATTTCAGCCCGATTTCAAGTAACGACAACCGGCGCAACGACCGCGACGGTCAACGCGATAACGACAACCGCGACGCTCAGGATTCACGAAATAGTGATGGCAGCCGCGACAATCGCGATTCGCGCGGCAGAAACGACAAAAAGGGCGACGGGCGTTCCGGTAATCGTCCCCCCAATTAAAAAAAGTTTAATCGTAATCTTCAAAATGTTTGAAAGTAACCTAAAAGAACCGGCAGCGGCGCTGACCGCAAACGGAAAACCAACAAAAAAAAGAATTTTAGTCGCCGACGATGAGCGCGGGGCGCGGATGGCGCTCGAAGTGGCGCTGCGCCTGAGCGGTTATCAGGTGGTTTCGGTCGAAAACGGCGAGGCGGCAATCGAAGCGGGGCGGAACGGGCATTTTGATTTGGTGCTGACGGATGTTTATATGCCCAAAGTCAACGGTTTGGAATTGATCGAACAGTTCCGTTCCTTTAGTCCTGAGACGCGCATCATCGTCATGACAGCGCAGGGGTCGCTCGAAATCGCAATGCAGGCAGTCGCGCAGGGCGCCTTTGATTTTATCGCTAAACCCTTCGACATCGAATCCGTAATCGCGCTTGTCCGTCGTGCGACTGAAGCCGCTGAACCGCCGGCAACCAAAACTGATGAAAACGATTTTTCCGCGTCGGGGCTGATCGGACACAGCGCGCCGATGGTACAAGTTTATAAATTGATTGCTTATGCGGCGCGTACGGAAACGACCGTTTTGATCGAAGGCGAAACCGGAACGGGCAAAGAACTGGTCGCGCGCGCGATTCACAGGAACAGCAACCGCGCCGGCTCTCCTTTTACCGCCATTAATTGCAGCGCACTGACCGAAACTTTGCTCGAAAGCGAGTTATTCGGCTACACGAAAGGCTCGTTTACGGGCGCCGTGAATGACCGCGCGGGATTATTTGAAAGCTCGCAGGGCGGAACGATTTTTCTCGACGAAATCAGCTCGGCGAGCGCTTCGCTGCAAGCGAGCCTACTGCGCGTTCTGCAAGAAAAAGAAGTGCGTCGGATCGGCAGTCGGGAAACAAGAAAAATCGACGTGCGGGTTATTGCCGCAAGCAATCTGAATCTGGAACAAATGGTGGAAACCGGCGAATTTCGCGCGGACCTGTTTTATCGATTGAGCGTGCTAACCATCGAGCTTCCGGTGCTTAGAAACCGCGGGCGCGAGGACATCGAGCTTCTGGCGCGCCATTTTTTACGTAAGCACGACCGCAAAAATAATTCCCGTATGCAGATTACTGAACAAGCCATTGGGATTCTATCAGCCTACGGTTGGGCGGGAAACGTGCGCGAGCTCGAAAATGCAGTAGAATACTCGGTCGCGGTTTGCTCGAACGAGTCGATTACAGCCGCTGATCTGCCGCCGCGCATCCGCGTCGCGCAAACCTTCGGTAAAACGGTACCGGCTTCACCTCATTTAAACACATTAACGCTCGCCGACGACCGCCCTCAGCTCGATGAACTTTCGCGCCGCTACGTCGGGTTGATCCTCGCCGAATCGGGCGGAAACAAGTCACGCGCCGCCGACATCCTGGGCATTAATCGTCGAACGCTTTACCGGTATTTAGACTCGTTCGACGGGGACGATTTTACGGTCGAACTGGACGCGACGAAAGCCGAACCTTCCTAGAATTTATGCGCCGAAAACGGTTTCAATGGCTGCGGCTCGTAGTAATTTGGACAATCTGCGTCGCGGCGACGCTGCTGGTCGGTTGGTTTGCGCCGTCTTTCAAAACGGCGACCACGAATCTGTTGTTTCGCCTTCGCGGCGAATTGCATGCTCCCGAAAACGTCGTTATCGTCGCCATCGATGACGCGAGTCTCCAGAGAATCGGGAAATACCCCTGGTCGCGCTCGATCACGGCGACAGCCTTGGAAAAAATCACGGCGGGAAAGCCAGCGGTGGTCGGCATCGACATCGTTTACGCCGAAGAAACCGATCCTGAAGTTGACCGGCGTCTGGCGTCTGCGATTCTCGAAAACGGGCGCGTCGTACTGCCCGTTCAACTTTTCGAGAACGTTTCCGAAAACTCCGCCGGCAAAGATCTGGTTTGGCTGAAGCCTTTACCCGAGCTTGAGCGCGCCGCTGCCGGTGAAGGTCACGCGCATGCGGCGCCCGATACGGATGGGACGCTGCGCAGCATTCAACTCAGCAAAACGGACGACCAAGGTAATCGTTTTTGGGCTTTCGGACTCGAAGTTTTGCGCGTCGCGGAAGATATCAAAGCCGATGATTTCTCGGAATCCGCCGACCGTTTGCGGTTCGGCAATTACGATATCAAACTGACCCGAGACGAAAGCGTTGAATCTGCTGTACCGGGTGTTTCGACCATTCGCGCCAATGAAATGCTGATTAATTACGTCGGAGCGGCGAATTCCTTTCGCTATTACAGCTTTGCCGATGTGATAGAGGGTAAAGTAACCCCGGAAGCTTTTACGGGAAAAATCGTTCTCGTCGGCGCGACCTCGCCGACTTTGGGCGACGCGCAAGTCACTCCGTTCATGCAGTTTGCGGGAGAAGGAGAGTGCCAAGGCGGGCAGGCAATGCCCGGCGTCGAAGTCCACGCCAACGTCATCAACACCATCAAAAATCGCCTCTACCTCAGATCTTTACCAGAATTTTACGATTTTTGCATCGCTTTATTGATCATCACGATCATCACCGGCGGAATTATATGGCTCGATGGCTGGCGGCAAATCGCGCTTCTCAGCATGGTCTTTCTGGCAATCGTTGCGGGCAGCCTCTTTGCTTTCAATCATTATTTTTTGATTTTGCCGCTTCCCGAAATGCTGACGGCGTTTTTCGTTGGAGTCCCGCTATTCCTGCTCGACCGCTCTTTCGCCGCAAGCCGCGATTTAGACATAAAGCTTCAACGGCTATCCGAAGTGCAAAAGGGTTTCTTGCTCGACGAAACGGAAAAAAACAATCAAAGAGAAATTTCTTTTCCGATCGTCCCGCGTAATCTCGAATCGAAACTTCGCGCGGTCGATGATATTACAGCGCGACTTTTCGCGAGAATGAGCTTTATCGACCGTGTATTGACGGGTATGAACGAGGGCGTAATAGTCGCGGACGTTTCTCATCGCATCGTTTTCGTTAACGAGCGTTTCTCCGAAATGTTCGGCATACAAGATTTGATAAATCAGGATTTGAGTGAATTTTTTCTTGCGCAAAACATTTTCACCGACGATGAATGGCAACGGGCAACGACTAATGTTTTAGCGGGCGAAACTTCCGAAAAAGAATTTCAACTCGGAGTACCCTTCGGACGCGTCTGTTTTCTGCAATTGTCGCCGGTGACGGCGGGCGACGATTCCGATGGTTTTCCCGACGCTTCTGAAACCGTCATCGGAATTTTGATTTTATTGAGGGACGTTACCGAGCAGCGCGAGCTCGACCGTTTGAAAGCGGAAACCGTTCAGCTCGTCTCGCATGAATTGCGCGCGCCGCTGACCTCGATCCAGGGGCTAAGCGATGTTTTGCTGAAATTTCCGGTCGATGCGGACGAATCAAAAGAAATGCTGACGACTATTCATTCGGAAGCGATTCGCTTGAACGAAATGATTAATCGGTTTCTCGACTTGAAGCGTCTGGAATCGGGCGCGCTCGACTTGCAAATCGCTCCCGTCGCCATTAATGATTTGCTCAAATCCTGTATTTCCGCCGCCGGTTCTACTGCGGCAGAAAAAGGAATTAAAATTAGGACCATCGGAAACCGTCATCTACCGGTTATTCAAGCCGATGGGCAGCTTCTCTCGCAAGCCATCGGTAATCTCCTAACCAACGCCGTTAAATACAGCCCGCCCAATGCGGTCGTGACGGTGAAAACCGGAATCGTCGCGTCCGAACTTCTAATAACCGTGCGCGACAACGGACACGGTATTCCTCCGCACGCGCTCGAAGTAATATTCGACAAATTTTATCGCCTTGAACGCGACGCTAATTCCGAAATTGTCGGCACCGGACTCGGGCTTGCATTTGTCAAAGAGGTCGTCGAAAAACACGGCGGTCGCGTTCTGGTCGAGAGCGAAGAAAATATCGGTTCGACATTTGTTTTGTATCTACCTCTTTAAGGGATTTATTTAACTAAAATTTCGTTTAAGCTCATGAAAAATCAATTAGAAGCGGAATTTGAAAATTGCTCCTAATGATTTTTAATTTGCGGCGCTTTAGTTTAACCGTCCAATCACGATCGCCAAATGTTTTAGGTTCAAAATTTCATCGCGACTGAAATTCTTGAGCGAATTTGTCACATTTAATTAAAGCCGGCAGCCTCGATATTGATTATTTTTGTCTCAGTCTGATTTGCCTTCTAAAACTCACAGCCGAAAATTAATTAAAAATTCTCGAAAACCCGCTTTGGCACGTTCATTGCTGTTTCGTCTTCTGCTTTTACCAGGTTTAAGAGAACAATTGAGAAATTTAGAAAAGCAAACATCTCAAAGGCAGTGCAGCAAAATGAGCTCGTCGTTAAAAAATTAGTCTTTTTGTTTTCAATATGCTCACTTAAAAAGGAATAAATAAAGAACAATTTAGTTGTAAAAGAGATTGTGAATTTTTCGGGAGGAACGAATGCGGAAGATTAAGCTTTTCGTGATTTTTTTGTTTTGTGCAGCGGCGCTGCTGACTTTTGGCAGATCTATACCTTTTTTTAAGGTCAGCAGTCAAACCGGCGGTTTAACTGCTCCGACCGGAGTCGCGGCTTCGGACGGAAATTATATCAACAAAGTGGCAGTTAGTTGGGATGCCGTGCGAAACGCTACGAATTATAGAATCCTGCGCGCGACGACCGCCGATGCAGCGGCTGCTGTTGAGATCGGAGCGAGCGCCGCCGGCACTTTCCTAGATACGACGGCAACGCCCGGTCAAACCTTCTTTTATTGGGTAAGAGCGGAAAACGCGGCGGAAACCAGCCAGCTCAGTCAAGCTGATCAGGGATTGCGGTCGGTCGGACAAACAAACGGCGGAACCGCGGCTTTAAATCCGCCGACCGCGCCCGCTGGAAATCCGGTAACCGCCGCGAAAGCCGCGCTTGGGAAAGCTCTTTTCTGGGACGAACAGCTTTCTTCGACTTACACGGTATCGTGCGGAACCTGTCACATGGCAAATAACGGCGGTTCCGACCCGCGTACCGTCGTGGGCAACCTGCGCGCCAGAAACGCGGGTGCCGACAGCGTTCTGAACACCGCCGATGACGTTTTCGCTTCGCCCGGTGTACCGAGCAACAACGCCGACGGCACTTATAACTGGTCGAGCATTTACGGCTTTCGCGAGCAGGTGACGAGCCGCAAATCAAATTCATTTATTAACGCGGCTTACGCACCGCTGCTTTTTTGGGACGGGCGCGCAAGCGGAACTTTTACCGACCCAATTTCCGGCTCGGTTTTACTGGCGAACGGCGCAGCTCTCGAAAGCCAGGCAGCGGGTCCGCCCGTCAATGGCGGCGAAATGGCGCACGCGAATCAAAACTGGAGCGCGGTCGCGGCTCAAATCTCGAATGCCAAGCCGCTTGCGCTTTCTCCCTCGATTCCCAGCGCTCTTAATACATGGAGCGGCGGGCGCAATTATGCGGAGATTTTTCAGGAAGTTTACGGGACGCCCGAAGTCACGCCGGCGCGAATCATTATGGCGATTGCAAGCTACGAGAGAACGCTTTACTCGGACCAAACGCCCTTCGATGCGGCGGTCTCCAATATCACGCCCTTAACGGCGGCTGAAAATCGCGGACAGACCGTTTTTAATCAGGCAAATTGCAACGCATGTCACGCGGGAACGCTGTTTACGGACAATCAATTTCATTACATCGGCGTGCGCCCGCAAACGGAGGACACGGGGCGTTTTCAGGTCACGGGAAACGCGAATAATACGGGACAATTTCGCACTCCCGGTTTGAGAAATGTGGGGTTGCGCGCGCCGTATATGCATACGGGGCAATTCGCGACGCTTGAAGAAGTCGTCGATTTTTACAATCGCGGCGGCGACTTCACCGGTCCGAACAAAGACCCGCGCGTGCGTCCGCTCGGTTTATCCGCGCAGCAAAGAGCCGATTTGGCGGCGTTTTTACGCCGTCCGCTGACCGATCCGCGCCTCGCCACCGGCACGGCTCCCTTCGACCGCCCGCAGCTTTATTCCGAGTCCGCCCGCGTGCCGCAGATCGTCGGTACGGGCGTACCGGGCGCGAGCGGACAAGTCCCGCAGGTGACGGCTATCGAGCCGCCGCTCGCCGGAAATCCGAGTTTTACGGTCGGCGTCTCGAACGCGCTCGGCGGCGTAAACGCCGTTTTGGTGATTAACGCGACCGATCCGGGAACAGCGGGCGGCATTCCGCCGAACGGTTCTATGGCGCGTGTCAGCGTTCAGCTTGCGGGCAGCGGCAGCGGAAACGGATTCGGCTCGGCGAGCATCGCGATTCCGAATAACGCGGCGATCATCAATCAAACCTTTTTCGGGCGCTGGTACATTTCCGATTCAAGCGCGCCGGGCGGCGTGGCGATTTCGCCGGCGTTCAGATTTACTGTTTTCGGTGAAGCGACGCAGGCGGTGAGGAAAGCCGCGCCTGCGGATTTTGATGGAGACGGAAAAACCGACGTTTCAATTTTCCGCCCGTCGAGCGGCGAATGGTGGTACTCGAAAAGCTCGGATTCGCAGGTTTCAGCTTTACAGTTCGGTCTGGGCACGGACAAAATCGTGCCGGCTGATTTTTCCGGCGACGGAAAAACCGACGTTGCGGTTTGGAGAGAATCGACCGGCGAATGGTTTATTCTTCGCAGCGACGATAATTCATTTTATTCAATCCCGTTCGGCGCGGCGGGCGACATTCCCGCGGCGGGCGATTTCGACGCGGACGGTAAGGCTGATTTGACGATTTTCCGCCCATCGACCGGAACCTGGTTCATTCAAACCTTAACGCAGGGCACAATCATTCAAAACTTTGGTCAGGCGGGCGACATTCCGGTGGTCGGAGACTACGACGGAGACGGTAAATCGGACACCGCCGTTTACAGACCGTCGACCGGCGAGTGGTGGCTCAATCGCTCGACGTCGGGTGTTGTGGCTGCACAGTTCGGAACATCGACCGATAAACCCGTCGCGCAGGACTGGACGGGTGACGGGAAAACAGATCTCGCTTTTTGGCGACCATCGACCGGCGAATGGTTCATCCTGCGCAGCGAAAATGCGTCGTTTTATTCGGTGCCGTTTGGACAATCGGGCGACATCGCAGCGCCGGGCGATTATGACGGTGACGGGCGCGCCGATACGGCAGTGTTTCGACCGTCGACGGCGACCTGGTACGTCAATCGCTCGTCGCAGGGACTAATGATTGCCGGATTCGGCGTGAACGGCGACCAGCCCGCGCCAGCTGCTTTCATTCCGTGAGCAAAAGAAACTGGAAAAGAAGAGAAAGTCGATGTGCGAAACCTTCGACTTTCTCTTTGGCTTCAAAGCATTCAGAAGTAGTCAGTTATGGGTTCTTCACTATACGTATTCGGCTTAAATCACAAAACCGCGCCGGTCGAACTGCGTGAGCGACTGGCTTTTCCAGAACATCTCTGCCGCTCGGCACTGCGGGTGCTGAAAGGTATAGACGTCTTCGATGAAGCATTAATAATTTCGACCTGCAACCGCGTCGAGATAATCGTCGTGAGCTGGCAGGATTATCATCAAACTAAAGCGCGCGTGGCAACTTTTTTAAGCGAAATTCATAAAATCCCGGTAGAAGAATTTATGGAGCATTGCTATTTGATCTCCGGTATGGAGGCGTCTCGCCACCTCTTCAAAGTAACATCCTCATTAGATTCGATGGTTATCGGGGAGCAGCAAATTTCAGGACAGGTTCGCAAGGCTTATGCATTGGCTGTTGAAATGCAAACCGTCGGTAGGTGCTTACACAAACTGATGCATCATGCTTTTCATATCGCCAAGCGCGTCCACACCGAGGTTTTCGTCAGACAAAACCCGACTTCTCTCGCCTTAGCTGCGGTCGAGATGAGTAAGAGCGTCTTAGGCAATTTGGAAAACAAGACAATTCTGCTGATCGGCGCAGGTCAAATGGCTGAACTAACAGTGCAGCATCTTCTCGCGTCGGGGTGCCGGCGAATAATTATCGCTAACCGGGACAGCGCCAAAGCAGAAAAACTGGCGAACAAATTCGGAGGCGATTTTATCGATTTCTCTTCAATTGCCGAATCGCTGGCTCGAACAGACATAATCTTTTGTTCGACTTCATCGGAAAATTTTGTCATCTCGGCGGAAACGATCCAAAAATCGGGCAATCAGATAAACCATCCGATTCTTTTAATCGATCTCGGGCTGCCCCGAAATATCGATCCGCAAGTCGGCGGTTTGGACAATTTGTATCTATATAATTTGGATGACTTAAAGTCGGCGGCTGCGGAGGTGGGCGGCAAACAAGAAAATTTAACCGAAAAAGCGGAGTCGATCATCGCCGACGAATCAGAGAAATTTCAACAATCGCTTCTGATTTTAGATATCGGGCAAAGAATCGGGTCGTTGCGAGAGAAACTGCACAACACGGCGAGGAATGAATTACTAAAACGTCGCAAGGAGCTCGGCGAACTGTCTCCCGAGCAAGAGCGGGCGATTGAAAATATTTTAATATCTGCCGTCAACAAAATTTCGCACCCGATCCTTTACGGGTTGAAACGTTCACAAAGTCATTCGGCAAATGCCGATTTGATCGGTATTCTGGATGGTTTTCTTGCCGAATAGAAAAGCAGAAGCTTTAGCCCTAATTTCTTTTCGCACAAGATTTCCGAGAATGCTTCTAAATGAGAAAAAATGTCACACGTCGTTTACTCAAAACTATTAATTTTGATTGTTTTTGTCACGAAATTTTCAACTGCGCTCTAATTCTTTCAAATTAAATTCACTAAAGTCGGTTAAACCCTTTATTATCCTGAAGCTCCAGAGCTTTTGTACGTTGGTACGAACCTTGCTTAATAAAAACTTTACAAATCTCCTCCCAAATTCGAATTGAAAACCTTATTCAGGTAACTTCAGTCGATTTAGAAGATGCAATCAACGGAGAAGGACGGTTATGAAAATTTTCAAGGTTCTTTTTCGACAAATTAGTTTTAGCAGTTTTAATCGGCTGCTCAAGGAAGGATTGTTATGAAAATCTTAAAAATATCAATTATTGCGTTTTTTGCGATAGCATTCGGGCTAACATTGACGATTAAAAACCATGTTCAAAGCCAAAATCGGGCAGAGAGCAATGTTGACCGTATCCGTCGTGATAAATTTCGCCATAACGGTGTCATTCAAGATGAAGCCCCGGCATCTGATTTCGATGGAAACCCAGCAAAGGGTGCCGGAAATAAAGACAATCTGACGATTACCGCGACCGAAGCCCCGGCTGGATTCGATAATTTAACTAACGGCTTTAGCCTTCAGGGTCCTCTCTTTAACACTATAAATAAGGACAACGTAACGGCACTAGCTTCGTTTAATGATAACCGATTTATTTTTGAACAAGTCGAAACTGTTGCAGACGGAATCGGTCCGACTTACAATGCGCAAAGTTGTCGGGAATGTCACGAAAACGTTGTTACGGGCGGTGCCAGCCAGGTCACCGTTCAACGAACGGGACGCACCGTTAACGGAGAGTTTTTTGAATCTTTAGGCGGGTCGCTGATTCATTCAAGAGCAACTTATCCGGAAATCGTCGAGCTTGTTGCTGACGCGGACAACACGCGAACTTTTCGCATCTCACCAACTACCTTAGGAGACGGATTTGTTGAGGCAATATCCAATAGTACCTTACTGGCAATTCGAAATAGTCAACCTTCAAGTATGCGGGGTAATGCGCCCCTGGTGCCGATTCTCGAAGGCAACGGCGAAGCGCGCATCGGTCGTTTCGGGTGGAAGAGCCAGCACGCGAGCCTGGAATCATTCTCCGTCGACGCTTATCTGAACGAGATGGGCATTACGACTCCTTTACTTCCGGAGGAAAACACCTCCGGCGGGATCTTTGTCGGGTACGGTTCGGAATATGATCCGGTTGTCGACCCTGAGGACGATGGAATAGACGCTAAAGCGTTCGCCGATTTTATGCGTGCCACGAAAGCTCCCAGCCGGGGAGCAATCACGTCAGCCGTGATTGCCGGAGAAAGGGTATTTAATCAAATCAGCTGCAATGTCTGCCATACGCCTTCGATCACGACGGCTCCGACCGGAACGGTAATTAACGGTAACTCATTTACAATACCAGCCGCTCTCGGTAATAAGATCATTCATCCGTACAGCGATTTTTTACTGCATGACATTGGCACCGGTGACGGAATTCCGATTCTTCCGACCGAAGAATACGCGATCACGGCAAATCAGATGCGCAGCGCTCCGCTCTGGGGACTGAGAACACGCAGCCGCCTGATGCACGACGGTTTAACGTTCACCTTAAACGACGCGATATTACGTCATGGCGGACAGGCATCACAGGTAACCAGAAACTACATGCGATTAAGAACTTTACAAAAAGCTCAACTGATAGCCTTTTTGAAATCTCTTTAAGTTTAGCTCTGGCAGCGGTTTCGGAAGATTTGCGCGCACGACCAAACAAATTGATTATTTATAAGGAGTAAAGATGATAGAAAAGCAAAACTCGAAGTTGCTAGTTTTAACATTGACCATTTTGGTAATGGGCTTGACCGGCTTCGTCTGGGCGCAAAGCGGTTCCCGTAATGCTGATGAGGTATGGGGACAACGCTATAAAACTCAGTCGCAGGCTCGCGTCCTGTCGAGGCATCAGACGCCGCGGGGTGAAAACGCCCTGGCGCGGCTCCGGCATTGGAACGAGATTGCGATTAACGCCAGCGGACTTGATCACACGCCCCTCGCACCCGGAGAGACTCGCGTCTTCGGAGAGCAGCTCGGTCCAGGGCGTTCGAGCAGGGCGATGGCAATCGTCCATATTGCCATCTTCGAAGCGATTAACGCCATCTCGGGCGACTACCGAAGCTACACTGGCATTGCCGCTGCGCGCGCCGGCACTTCAATGGATGCAGCGATTGCAAAGGCAGCCTGTAACACATTGAGCGCCGTCTTTCCTTCGCAGGCGGCGAGTTTTGAGGAATTGCTCGCCGAGGACCTCGACCAGATTCCGACCGGACGCGCCAAAACTGACGGGATTGAATTAGGTCGGCGGGCGGCTGTCGCAATTCTCGCGCGCCGCGCTGCAGACGGCTCACAACATTTAGAGCCGCGCATCGGGATTGATTACATTCCGGGCATTCAGCCGGGTAACTGGCGTCAAGACCCGATCAGTCTGATACCGCTCGCGATCGGAGCGCATTGGGGCGAAGTGACGCCGTTCGTTTTACAGTCGACATCGCAATTCCGAATTCCGCCGCCGCCCTCTATGACGAGCCCTGAATACACCGCGGCATTCAACGAGGTAAAACGGTTCGGCGGCGACGGCATAAACACGCCGACCGAGCGGACGCCGGAACAAACCGAAATCGGCATCTACTGGGCATATGACGGAACGCCGAGCCTCTGCGCGCCGCCGCGCCTGTATAACCAGATCGCCGTGCAGATCGCCAGGCAGAAGCGGTCGAACGTCGTCGAAACGGCAAGGCTTCTCGCTCTGGTAAACACGGCGATGGCTGACGCGGGCACGTCAAGTTCGGAGTCGAAGTATCACTATGCCTTCTGGCGCCCCGTCGGCGGCATCCGCGAAGCAGATGAAGGAACGGGTCCGACCGGTTTAGGCGACGGTAACCCCGATACCATCGGCGATCAGACTTTTACTCCGCTCGGAGCGCCGGCAAGCAATCTGACCGGTCCGAATTTTACCCCGCCCTTCCCGTCATATCCATCGGGACACGCCGTCTTCGGCGGAGCGCTTTTTCAGACCTTGCGTAACTTCTATCGCACAGACCGCATCGCCTTTACCTTTGTTTCGGACGAGTTCAACGGCGTTACGTTAGACAATCAGGGAACTGCTCGTCAACTTATTCCGCGCAGCTTTTCGACGCTCTCGCAAGCCGAAGAGGAAAACGGTCAGAGCCGAATATATCTCGGCATCCACTGGGCTTTCGACAAGACGGCAGGAATCGACCAGGGACGCCGCGTTGCAGATTATGTGTTCAGAAACGCATTCACATCGCGCCGTAATTGATTCCTTCGACGCGAGTATTCTGCCGCTAAAAGCGTGAGAATCAAAAAGAGGTCGTGCTTCAGAGTTGCGAATTTACAATATCTTAACAAAAACAGCGCAAAACCTTATAAAGGCTTTACATTTCATTCGTAAGATTATGATGGCTTTATTAAAACAAGAAATAAAAAAATTTTAAGTAATGTTTTCGACAGCAAAATTAATATTCCGCCGCTGACGACCAACGGGGATTGTTCGCGGCGGCATGATTCCCGGCGGGTTGCTTTTTTATAATGGGGGTTTGAAAAAGCACTTGCGGAGAGTATTTTCCGCCCCGCCGGGAATCAAAAATGAAATGCCGAAACAAAAACATTTGTTTTATTTTAACCGGACTTTTCTTTGGCAAGATCAACAAGCATGACAGAAATTACAGATTCTTTACCATTTGCGGGAGCCGCAGCCTTTAACGATACCGTTTCCGAGCCTCGGTCGTCACGCTCCGGCGATTATGAATTGGCTCAAAAAGCCGCCGCCGGCGATATGCCGGCGTTCGAGGAAATTTACTGGAAATACCACCGCAGAGTTTTCGGCATCTGTTTCCATATGTGCCGGAATGCCTCGGAATCCGAGGACTTGACTCAACAGATATTTATTCAATTGTTTCAGAAAATCGGGAGTTTTCGCGGGGAGGCAGCATTTTCGACCTGGCTGCATCGGTTATCGGTGAATTGGATTTTGATGCAATTCAGGAAAAAAAGGGCTCGTCGGGAGGAAGTCAGTGAAGACGGAATCCTTCCCGAACCGGTTAGCAATCAGGGCAATAATTTCTCGGGCAAGCAAATCTTCGACCGTCTGCTGCTTGAGGAAGTAATCGGCAAGCTGCCGAAAGGCTATAAGCAAATGTTGATTTTGCACGACGTTTGCGGTTATGAGCACGATGAAATCGCACGAATGCTCAATTGTTCTTCCGGAACATCTAAATCGCAGCTTTTCAAGGCGCGACAGAAACTCCGGAAGATTTTATCAAGCGAAGCCAACGTCGGGAAACTACAAGGAGCGGCTTAGATAAAAAGAAATTCGCAGAAACCGGGATTAAATCGCGAAGACGAAACCATATAAAGAAAACTATATAAATTAAAATGAAAAATTCAGCAATTCTTTTAGCAATTTTAATAGGATGCCTCATTCTCCATGCACCGGCGCAGTCGGGACGAAAATCGAAAACGACGCCGACGCCCGTACCCGTGCCGCAGACTCAAACTCCGGACGATTATTCAGAATCGAAGCCGGACAATTCGCGCATCATTGCCCCGAATTCAACGAAGGATAAAAAATCAAAAAAAGAGGCGACTTCGGCGGAAACTCAACCGGACGCGCAAACCGCCGAAACGGTGAATGACGAGGACGCCATTAAGGTCGAAACGAACCTCATTACGATTCCCGTTTCGGTGTATGAAAAAAGCGGTGTTTATGTGGGCGATTTGGGGAAATCGGACTTTAAGATTTTCGAAGACGGGAAAGAACAGGAGATCGCGTATTTCGGAACGGCAGAGCAACCGTTTTCAGTTATTCTCTTGATTGATACGAGTCCTTCGACCTCGTTTAAAATCGAGGAAATTCAAGCGGCGGCGATTGCTTTTGTCGATCAGTTAAAAATCGAAGACAAGGTGATGGTCATTTCATTCGATTCGAGCGTGCATGTTCAGACGGATTTTACGAACGAGCGGCAGAAAATCTATAAAGCGATTCGCCGCACCAGCTTCGGCGGCGGCACAACGCTCTACGACGCGGTTGAAACTTCCCTGCACCGAAAACTGAGTAAAATCGACGGGCGCAAAGCGATCGTGCTTTTCACCGACGGCGTCGATACCGCCTCGCGCGGCGCGAGCTTCAACAGCACGCTCGAACAGGCGGAAGAAGCCGATGCGTTGATTTTCCCGATTTATTACAACACATTCTTGGAAAACCGCGGCATCGGCGGCGGAGGCGGCGCGATGAGCACTCCTCCGACGATCGGATTTCCGCAGGGTAGAGGCGCGCCGACAAGCAGGGATTACGCCAACGGGCGCGGTTATCTGGAAGGGCTCGCGCAGGCGACCGGCGGAAAGATGTTTCGCGCCGAATCGACGGTCGGCGGCTTAAATGCGGCTTTCGAAGGCATCGCAAAAGAGCTGCGCAGTCAATACAGCATCGGTTATTATCCGACCGAAGCAGGAGAAAAGGGACAACGCAAACGAATTAAAGTTAGGGTCAGCCGCGCGAACGTCGCGGTACGCGCCCGCGACAGTTATATTGTCGGAGCGGCGGATCCGACATCGAAAAAACGGTCTTGACAACGTTTTGCGCCCGTTTTGGAAGCGGTTGCGGGAAATGCAATCCCGCTAAATTTAAGGGGAGCAATGTCGGCAAATAATTTGAAAACTTGCCTCCAAATTGTTAAGCCGATTGCAAAAAGCCTGCGGTCTTAAGTTTTACCACATTTCATACCGTTAATGGGACAGCCGAAATATTTCAATTCTGCCGCTAAACTTGCCGCCGCGAATCCAGATTTTCAAGCTTGGAACCCGCGAGTTATCGAGCTGACAGGGGCTTGCCTTCCACTGCGCTGCGAAGTTTTGGTAGTACGTGGGGCGGCGTGTTTTATTACGCCGCCTGCTCTATATATCAAATTGGACAAAAACGCATCGAATGAAGGAAACTGTTATCGAAACCCTTTACTTTAAGGAGCTGCCTTTCGGGTAATTACATAAGGAGGAATGCATGAATAACTGTTCGCGTCTCGTCACAGTACTACTCTTCGCTGTTCTATCTGCTGCCGTTTTATTAATGGGATGCAATTCTGCCTCATCCCCGCCGTCCCGGACAAATGTCCAGATGCCTGCCGCGGACGCCCAGACGAAGGCAATCGTGACTGCCACGACGACGTACCTAGACTCACTAAACCCAGATCAGCGCGGAAAGGCGCAGTTACCATTCACGCCTGAAAGCACGCCGACGCCTGCTGAATTTAAGGGAGGACAAAACGGGAGAGCAACCTTCGTCGGGGAGCAATACGGCAGTGCCGTATGGTCGAATTTTCCCGTCAGCGACGTGCCGCGTCCCGGAGTCACGCTTGGCAGCCTGAGCGATGCTCAGCGCGCCGCCGCCATGAAAGTGTTGCAGGCGATTCTCAGCCCCGACGGCTACCAGAAGGTCATCGACATTATGGATTCCGATCAGCAGCTGTCGGAAAGCGGCACGCCCTATGACGACGGCACAGTCTTCTATACACTCGGGATTTTCGGAACGCCGACAGCCGATCAGCCATGGATGCTGCAATTCGGGGACATCACCTCGCAATCAATGTGGTCGTGGCAGGTCCAAATATTGCGTTCACGCCCAGCCTGACGGGGAGTCAACCCGCTATTTATACCCGTGAGGGTAAAGACGTCCGTCCCCTAGGACGCGAGAACGATAAAGCATTCAACCTTATAAACGCCTTAAATGCCGAGCAACGGCAGAAAGCGACGCTTACCTACGAGATCAACGACCTCGTGCTGGGACCAGGACAAGCCGGGCGGACGCTGCCGCCCGAGGGGCTCTCGGCATCCGAGATGACGCCGGAACAGCAGGCTATGCTTCTCGACCTCATCGGCGAATGGGTCGGCATGCTGAACCAGGATGATGCCGTCCCCAAATTAGCGCAAATCCGGTCTGAAATAAATCAATCATACTTCGCCTGGTATGGCGACACGACGAATCCAAGTGCGGTTTACTATCGCATCACCGGACCCACTCTGCATATCGAGTTTGCCCACCAGGGCGGTAGAAGCGGTCAGGGCGTTCAGGCAGGCGGCGTGAATCACATCCACACGATTTACCGCGATCCGACGAATGACTACGGCAAGAGGTTTACAGGGAAATGAACGGCAAGCTCGCCATCGCCGGCGCTATTCTACTTTCGGTCGGATCTTCCGTCTTTGCCCACCGCTTGGACGAGTATCTTCAAGCCACAACTATCTTGGTGAGTAAAAATAATATTCAGGCGGAAATTCGTCTGACGCCGGGCGTTAAAGTGTTTCCCGTAGTCCTCGTTAAAATTGATACCGATAAGGACGGGAGCATTTCGGAAGCCGAACAGCGGGATTACGCACAGCTGGTGCTCGACGATCTCTCGCTCGCGGTCGACGGGAACCGTTTGCCGCTGCAATTGGCGTCATTGAAATTCCCAAATATCGAGGAGATGAAAAAAGGAGACGGCGAAATTCAACTTTATATCAGCGCGGATGTGCCGCCCGGCGAACCCGACCGAAAACTTACTTTCGAGAATCATCACCAATCCGACATCGCGGTCTATCTGGTAAATTCTTTATACCCGAATGACCCTGGTATTCGAATTACCGGACAAAACCGGAATCATAATCAGTCTTACTATCAGATGGATTATGTGCAGTCCGCCCGAATGGATCAGGGGGAGATTACTGACGAGCCGTCTCTCGGTCAATCAAGTGGAATGGGATGGCTGGTTATGGGGGCAGCAGTCTCGCTGCTCGCTCTATTAGCATGGCTATGGCACCAAAAATTCAGAACTGCAAATGATGGTAGTGGATAGGATATGCCAGACGCGAGAGTGGGCTTGCCCGCCGGCGAGATCGGCAACGTCATCGCCAAAGCGGTTATCAGTTCAAACGGACTTAATGCCGATTCTATCAAAATACATGAATATTTCTGCCCGTCTGACTATTAAAAATGCGCTATCTGCCGGCTAGCCAACACATTTTCTCCAAAATCTATGTGAAAACAGGTGTTTATTTCGAGTTGGCTTTTGTGTTGTTCTGTGTTGTCAAAAAAGCTGACACAATACTGTTTACAATTTTTCGTGTTAACCAATTTACAATCGATAATTTGCAAATTTACTCAATAAAGGATTTATTGAGTTTTGTATTTAATGTCGTGGCAGCTATTGTGTTTAGTAATTTTAACCTAACTTATTTAGCAGCGCATAGTTACTAAAATATTTGTAGCAACCATCAAGGAATACGACTTCTAAATACAAACCTTAAAGTTTAACTCAAAATCGAAATTGGGGTTATTTGCCCAACTCCTCGAAACGGATCAATAGCGTCAATTTATCTCCAAAGATTTTCAAACTGATGTGCAGCAGTCCAGTTATAGCGAACTGTGTGCGCGATGTTTTTGTGCCCGAAATAGGGATACAGCCGAAATACTTGTAAAAAGTCTTATAAGAGTTAACCAGATTTAACAACTTTCACAATTTACCTTCAATTTTCTCATATCGGAACTTAGTTTTGTTGATTTATTTCCTGCTTTGATTATCCTTAAAGTTGGAGGCAAAATTTATGGAAATCGATCGTGAAAAATTCGACGAAATCGTGCTCGCGCTGTTGTTTCATAATTCCTGGAAAGAAAAGATCGGACCGGTCACCGTGTTTCAATCGTGGAAATCGCTTGGCAGGGACGCGCTTGATCGACTGTCTGAAAAGGATTTGATCAGTAATCCGAAAGGGAAAGCGAAAAGCGTCGTTTTGACCGACGAGGGATATGAACTCGCCAGGGAATTATTTGGAAAACATTTCAGCAAACATACAAATCCTAAATCTCAAGCCGAGCCGGGAGACGAGTAAAAATAGGACATAGGAATTTTCGTAATCAAGTTCAATCATTGTCGTAATTAAGAGTATGAACGGCGTTGTTTTCCAGATTATCCAGTCCTTTGTTATAGATCATTAAGGTTTCCACTGATTTATGTTTACTCATATTTAGAATCGAAGTGACCGGCGTGTTTTGCTGAAATGCTTTGGTAATCGCTGTTCTTCTGAGATCGTGCGGCGCGAGTTTCCCGATGCCTGCCTGTTTCCCGCGTGTTTTGATGATGTGCCAAATGTGTCTGGTCGTTAATGGCTGGCTTTGCCCGAAGTTTCTTCGAGTGAAATCAGCTTGAAAAATAAAGGCGTTTTCACCGCCTGTTTTTGTATCTTTCCTGTTTATCGGGTCGGCTTCCAAATAACTATCGATTACTTGTTTCACCTCAACGGGCAATGGCTGACGCTCTTTGTGACCGCCCTTCGAGCGGTAATCTATCACCCAGTGCCGACCTTCTTTTTTAATATCTGAAACTTTTAGATAACAGATCTCCGAAACCCGTAAACTCAGGCGCAAAATTGAGTAAACAATCGCCAAATCGCGTAAGTCAGTGACATTATCGCGGTTGATCGTATAAAGCAGATAACGAACTTCCTTTACTGAAAGCGCGCGACCTTTCGGACTTTGCAGCGGCTGCGCGGGGCGCGGCACTAGTTTCGTCGTCGCTGGATTCCGATTGATAATTCCATAATCCCTAAAGTAAGCAAATAAGGCACTCAAAGTCGCGAGCTTGGTCGAGATCGTATGCGGCGCGAATCCTTTTTTCTCCATTGATTCACGCCACGCCAACACATCGTCAACCTGAACTTCGGTCGCGTCCTTCTTTCCTGAGAATAGAATGAACTGCCGCAGATTGGAAAGATAATTCTTTCTCGTCAGCTCGGAATTCGATCTGTTGATGAATTGTGCAGCAATCCGCCCATTCAAACGAGTATCGAATTCACCCGCCGGCGTTAAAATCTCGGATTCCGGGACGCGAATGACTGATAATTTGCTCATTTAATTAATAAAGCTCAACAAAATCAAGGCTTTTGCCTTAACTTTCTGAAATTCTTAGCTGTTCTTCGAGTAAAGTATATCATAAAAGAAGATTTTTATGATATACCGCTGACAATTAGATATGTAAAAAATTTATCTTCTCAAGACAAAAGATTTATTGTTGCGTGCCACATTTTTTATCATTGGTTTGGTATTTTAGTGTTTTGAAGAGTTTTAGGCATTAATAAGTATTTCGCTCATTTATAAAGGACATTATGTATGAAATAATTTTACATATGTAAAATTATTTGTCTTATGAGGTTGACTGCATTGTTTTCAAATTTTACTTATGTAAAATTATTTCATTTGAGTTGAATTATATTGTTCGGTAAAAATTCAATTAGGTGAAATGCTACAACAAAAAGAGGTAAGGGACTTAATCGCTACTTTGCGCCTAGCTAAAGGCGATAGTGTAGAGAACTGGGGACGTGCCGTTTTCTTAATTGGTGCCGGTTGCTCTCGGTCTGCTGGTATTCCAATGGCAGATGGAGTAGCAAAATTGTGCGTAGTTGAACTCGTTAAAAGGTATTCGGCAGGTAAAGAAGAAAAACAAGATCCGAAAGAAGCGTTGAAGTGGCTGTGCGAAAAAGAATACTTTGCTAAACACTGGTTTGTCGATGAGCCTAAATGGAGTGAATTGTACGGGGAAATATTTGAAGAACATCTCAGAGCGCCTAACCAGCAACGCGACATGATTTTAACTGCCATAGATTTGGGAGGAAATAAAATTAATTGGGTACATGTTTGTCTAGGCGACTTGGTAAAACAAGGTTATATTCATACGGTAATCACAACTAATTTTGATCAACTTGTTCTACAAGGAATTATTAATACAGGGGTGTTGCCGGTTGTTGCTGATGGTCTGGAATCTTCTTCAAGAGTTACAAATCATCCACGAAAACCGCAAGTCGTTCATCTTCATGGGTCTGCATACACTTATGCGCTTAGAAACAGCAGAGGCGCAACGGAAGAAACTGAAAACGAGTTTGCTTATGTTGGAATGATCCATACTCTTTTGCAGGATTGTGGAGTGCTTGTTGTTGTAGGCTACTCGGGCGGCGAAGAAGGACTTATGAAGCTTCTGATAAAGTCAGCCCAAAATTTTCCAGATTTAGTTATTTATTGGATAAACTACGGAGATTTGAATCAACTCTCAAAAAGAGCAGAGGATTTGTTAAATTTAGGACGTAATAAGTTTGTTATCCCCAATCAAGATGCAGATAAATTTTTTCAAGAAATTGTTGAAGGTTTAGAATTGGGATTACCTGAATGGATTCAGAATCCTATAAACACTTTGCTTGCAAAATCCGAAGGTTTTTTTCAACCGGAAAATCCTGACATACAAACTCAAGATATCATCGCCAAAATCAAAGACTTTAAAGATAAAATCCACCAGCTAAACGAATGTTGGGAGTCTAATATAAATAAAACACAAAATATCCTAAATAACATAATTAACCTACGGCTTGAAGGGAATTTTGAGCAAGCTTTGTTATTACTAAAGGAAACGGAAAAATTAGATTATGAAATGTGGCGGATGGAGGCTGAAACGGCTTACGAAGCGGGACAAAGATCCTCCAATGTAGAGTATCTGTTGACCAGTAAAAGCGCTTGGGAAACTGCTCTCTTATTTGAGTTAGATTCCACACAGCGTTATTTGTCACATTTAGGTTTAGCAAAAACACTTCACTTATTATCGGATATCTTACCTGATGAAGAAGAGTTTATTCCCAAGGTGATTAAGGAATACCAATCATCTTTAACCGATGAGTTTAAGGAAAACCAACCACAAGAATGGGCAGAGGCTAATAATAATTTGGGTAAAGCTCTACAAAATCTTAATGAACTCACAGAAAATCCCATTTTACTCAAGCAAGCTGTTGAAGCTCACAAATCAGCTCTCGAAATATACTCAAGAGATAGCAATCCAGAAGATTGGGCTGAAACTCAAAGTAATTTAGGTGGAGTTTTACAAACTTTGGGTGAATTAGAAAGTGATCCAAAACTGATGCACCAATCAATTAGTATATTTGAAGAAGTTCTTGAAATTTATGGTCAAACAGGATCATTAATCGACTATGCGGAAACACAAAGTAATTTAGGATGGTCTCTTTATATGCTGGGCGAGTTAACTACAGATATCTCTTTATTGGAAAGATCTGTAGTTGCCTATAATAAGGCAATTGAAGAATACAGCAAAATTGGTGGCGATGATTGGGCATCGACGATGATTGACTTAGGAAGTGTCCTACAACTTATGGGCGAGCTCCAGAAGAATATTGCTAGATTCAAGGAATCGCAGGCTGTATTAGAGAAGGCTTTAGATTTTTTTGTTGGGAAAGAAGGAGCGGAAAAAGATTTAATCGAAGAAATTAAATCTAACTTAAATTATATTAAAGAAAAAATAAATGAACTGAAGTAGGGGGGACAGCCGAGAAAACCGAAATTTGTCCCAATAAGAGAGTTTTGGAAAATCACCTTGGGATTTTAATATTCAAATGAGTTAGATTCACTACAGATTATGAATAACCAAAATTATTTATCATTGTTATTGAAATAAATCACGATTAATTGACTATAAAAAAATATGAGTAAAGAAAAGGAACCAATATACTTTAAGTCTCTTGTGTTGGAAAATGTTCGTTGTTTTGGAACTGAGCAGATTTTAGACTTGACACAAGGCGATGGAAAGCCGTGTCGTTGGAATCTGATACTCGGCGAAAATGGTGTTGGAAAAACTTCCCTTTTACAATGTTTAGCTTGGATGAGACCTGTCCCCGCCAAAGGAGCTGCAAGCGAACAAAGTAACCAATCAGGGAAAGATCCGGATAATCTTCTACCTTTAATTAAAGGCGCTTTGGAACCAGCTTTGGCATCGGAAGAAAATCCAGTATTTGAAAGCCTCTTGCGCCAAAAGCAGACTGAGTTAATTCTAAGAGCAGAAATGATTAAGGACGAATTAAATTCAGCCGAGTCAACGATTACTTCTACTCGTAATAAAGGTAAAACTGTTAAAACAGGCATTTTCATAACTTACAATTCAAAAGGAGAACTTGAGGACTTTAAATTACAAGGAAATAGCAAAATTCAAACCATCAAGCCGTATTATGAACCTTTAATAATCGCTTACAGCGCCAATCGCCAAATAGGTCGCCAAAATTTGTATCAAACGGACTTGGAAGATCCTATTGCTTCTCGTCTATCAGGAATTACAGAACTTTATGATCCAGAAGAAATACTGCGAGATTTTGATCATGCAGCCGCGAAAAACTCTTATGTCGGTACTGAAAATGATAAATTGATTAGATTAAAAGAACTCATTACCAAGATCCTTCCCGATATCGAAAATCCAAAATCTATAGAAATATACGCACCCAACATACTCAATATTTCAAACCAACTTTCCGGTGTGAGATTCAAAACCTATTCAGGTATGGTTCCATTAACGGCATTGAGCTTAGGTTATCAAACTACACTAGCTTGGGTTTTGGATTTAGCTCTAAGATTATTTCGTAATTCTCCTAAAAGTAATTCACCCCTCGAAGAACCGGCAATTGTTTTGATTGATGAAATCGATTTGCATTTACATCCTCTTTGGCAACAAACAATTATGGAGGATTTATCTCACCTCTTTCCGAGAGTTCAATTCATTGCAACAGCACACAGCCCACTAATGGTTCAATCGAGTCCTGAAGCAAATTTAGTATTGGTTCAAAAGGAAGAAGATCAAGCCTTTATTGAAAATACACCGCATGTAGTGAAAAGTTGGCGCGTTGATCAGATTCTAACAAGCGAACTTTTCGGCGTTAAAAATGTTAGAGATAAGGAAACAGAAGGACTTTTTAAAGAGAAATATAAATTAGTTAATAAGAAAACGTTAAATGAAGCTGAAAAACTCAGGCTGAATGAAATAGATAGAAAATTAATGAGTTTGGATACCGCAACTAGACCGGAAGATCAAAAAGCTTTGGATATAATTCGACGAGCGGCTGCTCACTTTAAAGAAATCGGAGTATCTGACAGTGATTAAAGTTATTAAACCGAAGAAGGGACCTTTACATTTAGAAGATAGGGGGAAAAAACAGACAAAAGAAGATTGTCGTGATTTCAAAAAGGATCCTGCTGCTTTTATAAAAAAAATGAAAGACGCAAAGGAGAAGGCTAAATCTCGCCGAATTTATGCATCAGACGACGTCAAGACTACTCTCAAAACTCTTCAATATAACAAGTGCTGTTATTGTGAGAGAAAATTTATAGAGGACGAGGACGATGCTATTCTTGCAGTAGAACACTACCGCCCAAAAGCCGCCGTCAAACAAAATCGTAAAGACAAAAATGAATATCCGGGATATTTCTGGCTTGCATATAAATGGGATAATGTTTTTTTAAGTTGTCATAAGTGTAATTCAACTTGGAAAAGCACGCTCTTTCCTCTAGTTAATACCATCAACCGCGCGCGATCCAATAAAGATAAAATTAATCTGGAAGAACCGCTATTTATCAATCCTGAAAAAGACAAGCCACGAGATCACATTATATTTATTGGTGCAGTTCCTAAACCTAAAGACAATTCTGAGCGGGGACGCGTAACGATTAAAGAAATTGGATTAGATCGATCAACTCTTAATAATTTAAGACAAGATAAAATAATTGAACTTCAAGCTTTGATAGATATTATAGGTCGAGCAACGGATCATCCAGCCGACTTAATACTGCAAAATATGGCAAATGAGGCTCAGGTGGTCTTAGGTGAAGCTGTGTTACCGTCAGCGGAATTCAGTTCGATGGCTATGGATTTTTTAGGCATTTGATTTTAAGAAGTGAAAAGTATTTTAACAAATTTCTGACCGATTTCAGTTAAGTTCGGACAATCTTCAAAGTTATTTATTTCTGATATTTGATCCCTTATTTGACGAGAGCGTTCTCTTGCGTGATTTTTTATTTCTTTCACCAGATTTTTTTGTGATTCTATCTCATCCATTAAAACCGTAATTACGCGAAATACATAAAGCGCATGGAGCACACCCTGCGCGGTCCTAAACTCTTCCTTCCACGGCGAATAAAAATTTTCTTCGTTTCCAGAAACTAATGGAATGATGCCCTCAACCAGCGTTAATTGAAGGTGCATGGCTTCATGGACAATTGCTTCGGCAACCCTAAAAGCATTTATCTTGTTATTTTTCTGGGGTATAGAAATGAAAATTGAAAACGGAATATGTGGTTCGCTGAAACTCACATCGTAATCATCGGATACCGGCTTTATTAAATGAATGGATCTGACCAATTCGATTACAGTTTTGTTAAGGCTTGTGGCTTGTTGAATTATATTAAAGGCATCGCAAAGACAGTTCAAAATTTCGCTGTCTACGGTACCATTAGGAGAAATCAGCGTTGATTCATAGAAATCGATTCCGGAATTTTTATAAGGACGGGCTATTACTCCGGGCAATTCTTCTACTAAAATCAAATCTCTTACTGAATTTTCCGAAGGTTTGACAGATATATGTGAGGGAACTCTACGCATAGCACATGGAGTTTTCAAGAGAACCCGCGCCGTACCGTAATCGGATTTATCAAGCCCAATTTCATCTTTCAATTTCCGCCACCCGGTTTGCGCCAAATCATTGGTTAAATGAGGAAACCACAATTCCGCCTCAGGATCGGTCAAAGCCGCGACTACTTTTTCGTCGAAATCAACCAACACTACCTGCCTCATAAAACGAATAAACGAGTGTGTATCTTTCGCCGTCGTGAATGGTCGTGACGGCATGGTTCGATTTTGGAGAGATAGCAAAGCCCACCGAACTGTTGTGGATTGGGCGGATTATTCGTTCGATGTCCTTCGGATCGGAGCTTCTGAAAAAGAGCAGAAATCCACCATTTTCATCCCGCCAGTCATTATTAAATTGAATGAGCAACCGATGTGTTTCCTGATTAGGAATAAAATCATTGTGCAAGCGAATAGTATGTCCTTTAATCAGCTTATGCGCAGTGATATCGACATGGTCGGAAAGCTTCTGCGAAAACAGCTTCCCAAATCGTTCAATCAGATAATTGAGAAAATTGCGTCGGGACAAGAACGCAAGCTCTTCGGGCAAGGAAGCATCTTTGAGATCGAATTCATACTGGGTGTAAAAATCGGCTTCGACCAGTTTCCAAGGCGCACTAGTTTCCATCCAGTCTAATATTACCCGGCTGTCTTCCTCCTCGAATGCTTTCGACATTGTAAAGTAATCAAACGGCTCCGAGTGAAACTCCAGATCCGAAAAACTTATTTTTTGCTGCTTTGTCGTCATCATATCGAAAACAAGAATTAAAGCGCCCGAATCGAAGATAAATGGCGGCGAATGTGATTGATCAAATATTTTTGATCGGCGCAATAAACCGAAGGATTATCATAGCTATTATCGTCGCGCCAGCGGTGCAGCGCCATGCCGCCGCCGCAGATATCGAGTTCCGGGCACGCAAGACAAATTTTTGAACTCGGTCTCTGCGAAGCGTGGTACTGTGCAAATTCCTCCGAGATTAATATATCGTTCAAATCATGCGAATGAACTGACCAGTTGCTTGTAAATCTGTCGGCACCGTCAAACGAGCTCTTCAGCGTATCATTTTTGGTGATCGTGCCGTCGGTATCGACGATTAAAACGCCGTAATTGGTCAGTCCTACGCCGTCTTTTGTGCCTTTTCCGCCGAGCATCAGTTTTATTAAATCATCAAGAATGCGAATTTTGATCGGTGCCGGATCGGATAAATAAACGTCCACCAATTTCGTTATCCACCTACCGTATTCGATCGATTGCAAGGATTTCTTACCGTAGGGCAGTCGCGAATGATTTCCGTCGCGGTAAATGAAATCGACGCTTGGCGGATTCAGTTCCTTAAAGAAGCTGTAAATCTCGACCGGGTTGGATTTGGGGTCGACGACCGCCAGAAGTCCCGTAAACAGAAATTCAGAATCTTTATGCTCGCGTAGCAAAGTCAGACCGCGAAGAACTTTATCGTAAGTTCCTTCACCATTGTGACCGACGCGACTTTGGTCGTGAATAGTTTGCGGTCCGTCGAGACTGACGGAAATCGTCGTGCGCGTGCTGGAACATAAATCAAGAATCTTTTGATTTATTAAAATGCCGTTCGTCTGCAGACTGATCGAGCACTCGTCCGGCAGAGCGTCGCGCAGCGAAAAGATAAGGTGTTCAAGTTTCGTAAAGCCCAAAAGCAAAGGCTCGCCTCCGTGAAGAACGACCGCGAATGGTCGTTGCTGACGATCGGAAAGGTCGCTCAGGGTGTTCGTGACCGCGTTGACCGTTTCGTACGAAATCTGGCGCGGCAGATCTTTCCAGCTCGTATCGCCCATATTATAGACGTAACAATAGCTGCAGTTAATGTTGCAGCGGCTGGCGACCTTCAAGAGAACGGTTTCAAGTTCGATCGAATTTTGGGTTGATTGATTCAAGTTAATCCACAAATTAACGGGAGCGATTATGCCGGTTGTGCATCCGATTGTAGGCGTTGATCGATTGAACTTCTTCGTTACGAACTTCTTCGATCAGCCGCGCGAGCACCGGGCTGGAAATTTTATTAACGTCTATTTCATTGATTTTCTTAATGGTCTCAAATTGACTCTCGACCAAATCCAAGGTTATTTCCTTCAAATTATTGACCTCCTCTAGCTATTCCGAGTTACATCAAAGCGTAATTTTCTATTTTGAATCATATAAATATTTGTTCTCAATATCAAATTTTAGTGTGATTATAAATTATTGCGTAACAATAATTTATTCATTAGTAAAAACGGTAAAAAACCTATTAAAAAAGTTAGCAAAATTACCACTCGTAAATTGTTGAAATAATTGATTTTATAAAGTTAGAATTTCTAACTTAAAAATTAGATGAAGAAAGCGGCTTATGGAAAATAAGTTTATCAAACTTCAACTACGGTCAAAGAACTGCAAAACGGAATTCATTGTATGGTGGAATGCGCCAATTATGACTTAAATCGGAATGGACGATTTAATGCGTAGAATTGTTGAGATTCTTTAATATGAATTCAGAACCGTTAGGTAAAGAGCTTAATTCTATTAAGCCGCGAAGGAAAATAAAGCTATAAATTTGATTGATTTCAAGAAAATTTCTCTAGGTTATTTCGTTTTTTGATTATTCGTGAAGAGACAAAGTTCAAAATTCTCAATTTTGAATGAAAATGATTTTATTACTATGCAACATTACAATTAATTACGTCGCTTTTTCTCTATTAAGTCATCAAGAATTTTTTCTCTATTTAGATTTTCTTCGACGACTTTTATAAAACCATCTTCAAAATTTAAGAAATCAAAGAATTTATCCCTTAACGATTGGCGATATGCTAGTTGAAGTTTGACTGGTGCATATAATATTCTGTCCAAGTAACACACAATGTCATAGTAGTATGTTTCTGCACTCGTGTAATCTTTCAATAATGCGTATAGATTTTCAGATTCATTCTGAAAAATGTAGAAAGCCAAAATCCGCATTCTGACCTCGGCATTTTCGTGGTATAAAT
>DASWRC010000202.1:0-11192 GCA_036403375.1 Pyrinomonadaceae bacterium | reverse complement strand
CGAAAAGCTCGGCGTGGCGGCGCAGAATCAGGCTTTGAGCGCGCTCTCGTTTCTCTACCGCGACGTGTTCGGTCAGACGAGCTCGCCGCTTCTGAAAACCGTCAAACGCTCCAAGCCGTGCGGGAAAATGCCGGTTGTTTTTACTTCGGAAGAAGCGCGGCGGGTTTTATCTAAAATGCGCGGCGATTCGTTTCTGGTTGCCGCGCTGATGTACGGTTCGGGATTGCGCCTGTCGGAAGCCGTCACCGTGCGCGTCGGCGACATTGATTTTGAGCAGCGTCGAATCACCGTGCGCGACGCGCGCACCGGCAGGCGCGAACGCGTAACGGTTTTGCCTGAAGCGATTATTCCCGCGTTCAAACGACATCTGACAAACGTTCGTTACCTGCATGAAGACGACTGCCTGCTCGGCGGCGGCAGAGTTTCCGTGCCGAAGGCTATCGAGCGCGCCGCGCCGGATGCAGGGCGCGAGTGGCGCTGGCAATTCGTCTTTCCGTCGCACAATCTGACGGTCGGAAAAGCGGTTGAGCGACATCATCTGGCGGAATCGACCGTCCAGAAAGCGGTCGGCGAAGCGATTTTAAGAGCAAATATTAAACAGGCGTGCTGCCAGACGTTTCGCTATAGTTTTGCGGCGCGGCTTTTTGAAAGAAACTACGACATTCGCCGGATTCAAATCCTGCTCGGTCATAAAAATCTGAAAACGACCGCCGTTTATATGCAGTTCGCCGCCCGCCCCCGCAATACCGTCCTCAGCCCTTTAGATAACTGAAAATAGTTCGAGAGTTGAGAGTTGAGAGTTCAGAGTTTTAGGTCTTTGCTTTTAACTCTGAACTCTCAACTCTCAACTCTCAACTCTCAACTCTAATCAATGAAATTTCGACGGCAGGTTTTCGCGTCCCCAGCGAAGGGTTTTACTCATCCAGATTAGCTCGTCGAGAAAGGCTTTAACTCTGGATTCGTAAGCTTTTTCGTCAATCAGATTGCCGTTTTCGTCAAAAAGCGTGTGCACGCGCGGGAAATTCAAATCGGTAAACGTAACTGCCAAGCCCAATTCGCGCGAAGTCTGCACGAGCGCTTCGATAACGCGAACGCCGCCCCAAACCTGCGCCGAGACGGCGGCAAAAGCGACCGCTTTGTGAATATATTCCGGCAAAAGCAAATCCAGAACCGATTTCAACGTTCCGGGATAGCCGTGATTATATTCGGGCGTCACGATAACCAATCCGTCGGCTCTGGTAATCGCATCGCGCCATTCGGGAAAATCCTCTTTGATTTCCATGCCGTAATCGTCCTGCGGCAGCTTAAAATCTCGCACGTCGAAAAGCTGTGTTTCAATTTCCTCGCCGCGTTCCTCGATTTTCCCGTATAGCCATTCGGCAACGTGCCCGCTCTGGCGATGTTTACGAGGCGTTCCGAGCAGCACGGGAATAAATAATTTTCTATCGCTCATATTTTTTTATCCGTCGGTCTTTGAATTTTATTCCGATTATTTGATACTAAGTTTTTGACCCGTAATTTTCAAAAGTATTCTATGGCTTACAAGAAAACGCCGGAAACGGAAGAGATTCTCAAAACGCTCGAAAAGAACGCGGAAGAAACCGATTTTGAACGCATTCGCTGCCCGCTCTGCAATTGGTCGCCGACCGCGTCGAGCCGCTGGACGTGCGCCGGTGTGGATGCGCCCGAATATTTCTACGGCGGCTGCTGCACGAGCTGGAACACGTTTGAGACGCGCGGGCGCTGCCCGACCTGCGCGCATCAATGGACGTGGACTTCGTGCCTGTTTTGTCAACAGTGGTCGCGTCACGAAGATTGGTATGCGAAAAAAGATTCTTCCGTCTGAAATTATTCCGTCTTTGACAGCTCGCTTCTGAGATAAACGGCGATATCCTTGATAAATTGATGGACCGCGGCTTCGGCGATGCGATGCCCGAGCACCGAATCGATAACGTTGCCGACGACGCCGAACGGCGGTTCGTAATTGCCCGACAAATCGAGCTGAGTTTCGGTCGCGGTCAGCGGATAGACGCTCAATTCGGCGCGCATAAACGGGAACAGACGCGGCATATTGGCGGCTTCCCATTCCAGATGAATGCGGGTGACGGGCGGCGAAGAAACCGTTTTCGGCTGGTCTTCGATTGTCTTAACGGAAATCGAAATGTCCGTGCCGACTTCGATTCCGGCGAAATTGACGTGCAGCTCGGAGGCGACCGATTTTGCTCTTAAAGCCGCAACTTTCGTCGCGCTGCGAAAAACTTCCAGGGCTTCGGCAGTCAGTTTTTGGCGCACCGCCCCGTACGGATGATTGATGTAATCATAAACGCGAATCGTTTTATCTCGGCTCACAGAATTTTCTCCCGGGTAATGACTTGAAATCCTAAAACACGAGAAGTATATGCCGAAAATCGATTTTCGACAATTTATGCCGGAACCCGCAGAAAGTAAGGTGAAAAATTTTAATCACGCTTACTTTCTGCGGGGTTCCGCCACTTTTTCGTTTTAGCTTATTTCGCGTTCAAAACCTGCGCGACCGTGTCTTTTTTCAAGCCTTTGCCGCCCTTCCGGTTGTTGTAATCATTGAGCGAAATCTGCGGGTCGCGCCATGCGTCGAGGTGTCCGACCTGGTGAACGCATTGAATCGTGCAGGTCGGCGCGCACCATTTTTCGGTAATGTATTCGCGCGCCATGTCTTCGGTCGTGTATTCGTGAAGCGAGATTCCGGGCGTGCCGCGCTGCTGCGAGCACCAGTGGACGAGTCCGTCTTCGCAAACATACAGATAACGCGCGCCCGCGCGGCACCGCCATTGGTATTCGCCGCCGTCCACGAGTTTGTCCTGAAACCAATTCCAGCGCGCGTACGAGCGCGCGCCTTTTGCCTTAATTTCTTTGTAAACGCGCTTTTCGTGGTCGGTCAAACCTTTGTTCAAACCCATCTCGTCGTGAATCACGCCGACGGTCGAAGAAAATCCGAGTTCGAGCGCGCGGTTCGCGATAATCAGCGCTTCGTCCGGGTTTGCCACGCCGCCGCCGACTACCGAATTGATATTAACTTTGAATTTCGCGTGTTCGGCTAAGTTTTGGAGTTTCCCGTCCAGAACCTTCAGGCTCTTTTTGGAAACTTCGTCGGGCGTGACGTTATCAATCGAAATTTGCAGGTAATCCAAGCCGCTCGCGTTTAATTTTTTAATCTTTTCCGGCTGAAAATAATAACCGTTCGAGATAAGACCGGCAATCATTCCGTGATGTCGGATGCGGGCGATGATTTCGTAAATTTCGGGATGCATCATCGGCTCACCGCCCGAAATCGTGACAACGGAAGTTCCGAATTCCGCCAGTTTGTCGATGCGTTTGAGCATTTCGGCAATCGGCACCGGGTCGGAAGTTTTGTCGTATTCGTTGCAATAAGCGCACGCCAGATTGCACCGGCGCATCGGGACGATATGAACCAGAATGGGATGTTTCGTCGAAGCGAAGGCTTTGACGGTGTGTTTGACGCCGCGTGTGAAACGGCTGAAACTGCTTGCTTTAGGCATAGATTAAAACTTTAGGGGTAGCGTCAAATGTGTAATTATAAGTTCTGCGGCAATTCTTTTCAAATTAACGCAGGAAAAGGCTTTAACTTTTCGAAGAGCCAAAGCCTTTCTCTCTGCTTTTAGTTCGATTAAATCTCGTTACTTAATCGGCTTGATGGATTTCGGGTAATCGATGACGAAATCGCTGCCTTTGATTGAGCTGTTCATCGCCAGATTAGAAAGAAGAATAGTCGTCGTATCATTGTTTTTTTCGACAATTCTTGCCATTACGGGCACGCCGTCTTTATCTATCCAAAGATGCGCCAGCTTGTAGGTTGCCGCTGTTTTCGGAGTCAATTCGAGATGAAGGGCTGTTGTTCCGCCTTTGACCGTTTCGACGCCGAGGTCTCGATACGTATAATTATCGTTCAATTCCTTTCGCGACATGCTCAAAAAAGCGAGCGCGTTTCCGGCTCTCGCGTTGTTTTTCGCTTTGCTGGCGGTTCCTTCGTAAACCACTCCCTGCTGCTTGCGATAAATAACGTATTTATCTCCGATGACCGACATACTCTCGGGCGGCTTATCCCAATCAATCCTGACGTACATTTTCTGTTTGCCGGTTTTCGGTATATATTTTACCTTTCCGATGGAAACATCCGTTTCATCAACCTGATTATTGCGTTTTTCCATCGTTATATCCGCCTGCAATGTCTGCATGTTTTTATAACGCGTGTCCATTCGCTTTAAAATTTCGGTCGTGCGCTGCGCGCTGGTTTCAACGACGGCGAGCGTGCCGAAAACACCTGTCAAAACGATTGCGAAAAAACCGATTCTCGAAAAAATTTTCATAAAATTCACTCCTTAAAGCGCGGGAAATTAAGCTTTTACAATATCCGTGCCTTTCGGCAGGCTGACCTTAAAAATATCACCTTTTATCGATACGTTTTTCTTCAGGTTGGTCAACAGAACCGAATCGGTATCGTTGTTTAACTGGGTAATTTTGCCTTGAATCGGCATTCCGTTGCCGTCAACCCAGAGCTCGGCGAACTTGTAATTCGACTTTGCTTTCGGCGTTAATTTCAAATGCCACGTCGGGATTCCGCCGCTGATGGTTTCCTGCCCGAGATATTCAACGTCGTAATTCGCCTTGATTTCTTCTTTGGACATGCTCATTATTTTCAGCGCGCTGCCGCCTTTATCCTGAACTTTCTGCGAATCGGAACTGCCCGTATACGCGCGCTTAATGCCCGGGCTGTAAGCGACATATTGACCGTTGACGACCGAGATTATCTCGATTTTCGGCTGTGTCCAATCGAGTCGGAACGAAAAATTGCGCCCCTTTCCGGGCAGCAAGGAAATAGTTCCTGCCAGCTTGTCGGTTTCACCGAGCTGCGAGTTGTAAACCTCGCGCGTGACGTTTGCCTGAAGCGATTTCAAAGCCTTGTAATGCTCGTCCATCCGTTTCAGAATCTCGTTAATCTGCGCGTTGGCGCTGCCTGCCGCCGCGCCCAAAATAAACATTAAAGCGATGGCAGTAAAACCGTATCGTATGAATTTTTTCATAAAAAATCACTCCTTTATAAAAAGTTGAAAATTGAAAGTGGAAAGTGGATGGTAGATTTTTTTAACTTTCCACTTTCCACTTTCAATTTTCAACTTTTACCGAACTTCAATTTCGTAAAAGATTTCGCCGCTCGCGTCGCGTCGTTCGCTAAGTTTGATAATTTCGGCGTTCGGATTGCCGGTTTCTTCACGGACACGTTTTTCCAATTCGTTTCTCTCGGGCGAAAAATCTTTAGCTTTGACGATTAAACGCGACGTTTGGGTTGCAAGCGGCTCGCGTCGGTCAAACCATTGTTTCGGCGTCAGAAAGATAAACAGGATGATTAAAAAACACAATAAATCCCACTGCCAGCTCGCGCGCTCGTATTTCCAGAGAATAATGTCTTTCAGTTTAGCCATCAGCAATCAGCAATCAGTATTAAATCCGGTGTTTTCCATTTTTCGTTTCTTAACTTTCGACAATCAAACCGTCGCGCATCCGGATAATCCGCGAGCAGACCGCCGCCGCTTCCGGGTTGTGCGTAATCATGATGATCGTCTGGCTGAATTTGCGGTTTAGCTCGCTGAACATATTCAGGACGATTTCCGAATTTTCCGTGTCGAGATTTCCGGTCGGCTCGTCCGCCAAAATTATCGCCGGATTATTGACGACCGCCCGCGCCAGCGCGACACGCTGCTGTTCGCCGCCGGAAAGCTCAAGCGGTTTGTGGTGCATTTTATCTTCCAACTTCAAAAGCCTCAGCACCTCGCGCCGGTTGTCGGAGTTTGCCGCGCCGTTGCCGGTATGAATTTTTTCGGCAAGCTTTAAGTTTCCTTCCGCCGTCAGCGTCGGAAAAAGATTGAACCGCTGAAAAACAAAACCGATTTTGCGCCGCCGGATGTCGGTTCGCTGCGCGTCCGAAACTTTTGCTAAATCTTCGCCGTCGATGATGATGCTGCCGCTCGTCGGGCTTAGAAGTCCGCCGAGAAGATGCAGCAGCGTCGATTTGCCGCAGCCCGAAGGTCCCATAATCGCGACGAATTCGCCTTTTTCGATGGCTAAATCGACGCCGTGAAGAACGGGATTTTCGATTTTCCCGACCTTGTAACTTTTCTTTAAGTCGATAGTTTGTAAAATTGTGCTCATTGCCGAAAACAGTTAATCGTTAATTGTATCAATTTTTCATTGAATAACAATTAACGATTAACAATTAATAGCCTCGATTAGCGGCATTTTTATTGAGTTTTCGTCGCCGAATTCGAGTTTTCGGTCAGCGCTTTCTGACTGCGGGCTTGCTGCAGCTTTTTGTCCAAATCAACTTCTTCCAAACCCCATTCGTTTTTCAACTGGAAGACCTCTGTCTTATATTGCTTACCGATGGAAACAGTCTCCGGCGTTTGGTACGTCAGTTTCATCTTGTATTTTTCCTTCGGTCGCGTGACGGCAATTTGCAGCGGCAGATTAAGATATTCGCCGGTGCCGCCCAGGTTTCCTTCCTGTCCGTATGTAATATCGGATTCTATTTCGCCCTTTTCGTCAAAAATTTGCTGCCGTGCGAGCCGAATGCCGCCGACGCGGTCGAACCAGAAACGACGCGTGATATGCAGTGTTCCGTCCGCCTGCTTCTTCATTTCGTCAAGCAGGTAATAACCGCGCAAAACCCAGCGCAGCGGCGAATTTTTCGCCAGCTTAAAGTCGTATTCTTCCTGCAGAATCGTGCTCGTCACGTACGAATAATTTTCCGTATCGACGGGACGCACGAGCATCGCATCGGTAAAATGCTGCGGGCGCAGATTTGAAAAAGCATTGACGTTTTGCTTGATAACTTTGCCGTTATCCAAATCGGTTTTTCTGACTTGTTCCTGAAGCAGTGAATAGTCTGCACTATTCGTTCCCTGAACGAACTTTTTGTAGCGCCCGTCGCCGCCGTCCTGCAAAATTGCAACGCGGAAGCGCTCGCCGTCCGAAGTCATCTGCGCAATGTCCGTTTTAATAAACGGCGCCTGAACTTTGAGCAGAATATTTGCCGGACGCTGAACGACAACTTCGCCGTCAGCGGCTTTGTATTTTTCGGCAATGCCGCTTTCGGCAAAAGAATTGTCTTCAAATTTCAGGTCCATCTTCGCGCGCATCGACGTGACGCGGGCAAAACGATTGACTTCGTTCATTAAATCCGATGCCGGCGCATATTCCGTTTTCAGCAGCTTCGCATTGATGGTTTTTTCTTTGACGATACTGCTGCAACCATTTAGAAACAACGCAAAAAATAAAAATAAAAATGATAACAAAAGGGGCTTTCGTTTCAACATTACTGGTTTCTGATGTCCGCCCGCGCGGGTCTGTTGTCTTAAAACTTTCACAAATTTTCCTTATAAGTCCGGGTATAAAGGTCAAATAGTAACACGTTTGCCGGCGTTAAGCCTAACAGCAAAAGACGCGGTGACGAAGACTGTTTTGCTCTTCGCACCGCGTTTTATATTAGATTCGACTTCTTTTTAAGCATAGACTTTTGGGAGTCCCTGCTTTACGTTCATATCCAGACCTTCTAATCTGGATTGCTTTTTAGTGCCCGAATATTCCGGTCGAACGGGTTAGATAATCCTGCATTGTATAGGCGAACATAATCGCCATCCAGAAAAATCCGGCGACCGCCGAGAGCCAAATCAACTTTGACTGCCAGCGGACATGCATGAAAAACAAGATAACGAATGTCATTTTCGTAAAGGCAATTAGAAGTGCCACGAGCGTGTTTGCACCCGGAAAAATCCAGTCCAAATCAACTGTCGCCACAAAATAAGTCAAAATCGTGCCGACTACCAGAATAAGGAAAACGCCGATGTAACCCGGAATCCCGATGTGTTCATCGTGTTCCTGCGTGTGCGAGTGAGTATTATGTTCGTCCGAGTGATTTGCCATTAATGTCCACCTCCGTGTAAAAAGTGTCTGCCGAGCAGATAGAGCAGCGGGAAAAGGAAAATCCAGACAATATCGACAAAGTGCCAATATAACCCTGAGATTTCGACCGGCGAATAATACTCCGCCGAATAAGTGCCGCGCCATGCCATAATCAAAAGCCACGTCATGAGCCCGAGACCGATAATCATATGAAGCGCGTGCAAACCCGTCATGACGAAATAAATCCAGAAGAAAATGCGAACCTTCCCCTGAACCTTGTTCTGGTCTATCTCGCCGTTCGAGAAATAGCCGACCTGCTCGTATGAAGTTAAATATCCTTTATCGCGGGCTTCGAGAATTATCTCCTTGCTGGCTTCGAAGCTTTCACCCGTCCACTGAAAATCGCCGCGCGGGTTGGCATGGTGCTCTGCATTCGGCGTATCCAGAGAATTTTTTTCACGGCTTTCTAATTCCGTCTGCGTATTCGGTCGTTCGGCGCTCGCGCCTTTCGGCTCGTTGTGATTTTCCTTGATTTTTTTATTCAAGCCCGCGACCGGAACCAGCCCGTGATTGAATTTATCGGTGTATTCGATTGCCTTGACGCCCAAAAAGACCGTGCCGAAGATCATCGTCAAAACAATCAGAATGACCTGCATATTACGGTTGCCCTTCTGTGCGTAATAAACCGTCAGCGCCATCGTCAAGCTGCTGACAATCAGCACGAGCGTGTTGAGCCCGCCCCAGAAAGCGTCGAGGTGATTACTGCCCGCCGCAAACGCCATCGGGTAGCGCGAGCGAAAGACCAGATATGCCGTAAAAAGCCCGCCGAAGAACATGATTTCCTGCACGAGGAATGCCCACATTCCGAGGGAAACCGATTCTTCCTGCTGCTTCATATCTTCAAACTGATGCTGAAGACCGGGCGGATGATAATGATGTTCGTCGTGTGTATCTACGTTTGTCGCCATTTTTTTATTTGTCAGTCGTCAGCGGTCGGTTTTGTTAGTTGTTTCTGCAACTGACCGCCGGCAACTATCTAAACAGTTGTTGTCAAATCTCTACGTCGTGCTTCTTCGATGTCCAAGCCGTTTTCCTCGCTGAAATCGTACGCTTCCCACGTGACAATCGGCGTCGATTCAAAGTTTTCGGTCGGCGGCGGACTCGCGGTGCGCCATTCAAGCCCGGGCAGCATCCACGGATTTCCCGAAGCTTTTTTACCCCAAATCAGCGAATACGTTAAATAAATAACCGGCAAAGTTAAACCTAAACCGAGGACGGAGGCGCCAGCGGTCGAGAAAATATTTAAAACCTGTAATTCTTCCGCGTATGAAGCATAGCGTCGCGGCATTCCCATGTAACCAAGAATAAACTGCGGGAAAAACGTCAGGTTAAAGCCGATAAAGACGAGCATCGCCGAGATTTTACCCCAGAATTCCGAGTACATTCTGCCGGTCATTTTCGACCACCAGTAATGAATTCCGCCTAAATATCCCAAAACCGTACCGCCGACCATCACATAGTGAAAGTGCGCGACGATGAAATAGGTATCGGTCAGGTGAACGTCCAAGCCCATCGAGCCGAGGAAAAGTCCGGTCAGCCCGCCGATCAGGAAAAGTCCCATAAATCCCATGGCGTAAAGCATCGGCGTGTCATAGGAAATCGAACCCTTATAAAGCGTCGCCGACCAGTTGAACATCTTAATCGCCGAAGGAATCGCGACGACCATCGTCAGGAACGAGAACACCAGTCCCGCGTACATCGACTGTCCCGAAACGAACATGTGATGTCCCCAGACGAGAAAGCCGAAAACGGCAATCGCGATTGAAGAAAACGCGATAAATTCGTAACCGAAAATCTTTTTTCGCGAAAAGTTGGAAATCAGCTCCGAGATAACGCCCATACTCGGCAGAATCATAATGTAGACCGCCGGGTGCGAATAAAACCAGAAAAGGTGCTGGAACAGAATCGGGTCGCCGCCGATTGACGGGTCGAAGATACCGACATGTCCGACGCGTTCGAGCGCGAGCAGCAAAATCGTGATGGCGACGACCGGCGTGCCCAAAATCATCACGAGCGCGGTCGCGTAATTTGCCCAGACGAAAAGCGGCAGTCTAAACCACGTCATACCGGGCGCGCGCATCGTGTGAACGGTCACGATAAAGTTCAAACCTGTCAGAATGGACGAAAATCCGTTAATGAAAACGCCGAGCCCGACCGCCATCACGTAACCGTTTGAAAACGTCGTCGAATAAGGCGCGTAAAATGTCCAGCCCGTATCAACGCCGCCCTGCATCAGCGCGTAAAGCGTCAGGAACCCGCCAATCATATAGATATACCAACTCAAAAGGTTGATGCGCGGCAATGCAAGGTCCTTCGCGCCGATCATAATCGGCAGGAAAAAGTTTCCCAAAACGGCAGGAATCGCCGGAATCAGGAAGAAGAAAACCATAATGATGCCGTGCTGCGAGAAAACTTTATTGTATGAGCCCGATTCGAGTAAATCGCTCTGCGGCGTCAGCAGTTCAAGGCGAATCGTCGCCGCGTATAAACCGCCGAGGAAGAAAAACACCGAAACGGCAATCAAATACATAATCGCAATGCGTTTATGGTCTTTGGTCAGAAGCCACGATTTCAAAGTGAAACCGTTCGTCAGGTAATTCACCTTCGGCTCGTCTTCGATATAATCTGTATTTATTGCATCTACGTTTTGCATATCTTTAATTACTACCTTTGTCTGTTTGTCGGCTCCGTGCGCTGGCTCGGCGCGTTCGGGTTGCTCGATAACCCGGAATTCGTGTTTCCGCGGTCAGCCTTCGGAATCGTCGGGACAGCCGTATTGGTCATTGTACTATTTGACGCGTTCGTTGTTGAAGTCGAAGCACCGCTCGTCGTTGACGTATTCGTGCCGCCGGCGTTTCCGCTCAAAGATTTAATGTAGGCGACGAGCGAAACCAATTGTTCTTCGGTCACCTGTCCCTTGAAGGTCGGCATAATCGGCTGGTAGCCTTCGACGATTTGCGATTGCGGATTCAAAATCGAATTGCGAATATAAGCTTCGTCCGCCTTGACGACTTCGCCGGTCGTCAGTTTGACGTCCGTGCCGAAAACGCCTTCGAGCTTCGCGCCGCGCTGGTTTTGTCCGCCCGCGTGACACGACGCGCAGCCGAGCTTGTTGGTGAAAAGCTCGCGTCCGGCTTCGACCGGTGTTTGATTCGAGCCTCCGCCGGCGAGCCAGTTGT
>DASWRC010000201.1:0-55894 GCA_036403375.1 Pyrinomonadaceae bacterium | reverse complement strand
GAGTAACCGGCGACCAGCCTGCGCCTGCCGCTTTCGTGCCTTGAATTTTTAAGGCGCAAGCTGAAAGCTCAGGCATCGAATTCGATGCCTGAGCTTTTTTTGTCGTTTTCGCAGATGATTAAGTTGACGATTCCGAGCGCTTTTTGCCGGACTTCTAAAATTTTCAAACCGGCGTTTTTCGCCAGTTTTGCCGTCCGGCGGTTAAAATGGTCTTCGATTAAAGCGACCGTGAAAATATTCAGAAAATCGAAGACGAAACCCGTTAAACCGTTCGGGCGAACGTGTTCGAGCAGGACGATTTTGCCTTCCGGTTTGACGACGCGGCTGAGCTCGGTGAAAGCATTTTCGGGATTCGGAATCGAGCAAAAAACCAAAGTCGCAAAAGCGGCATCAAAAGAGTTTGCGGTAAACGGCAAACTTTCGGCGTCCGCTTGAACAAGACAAATTTCGTTTGTTTTCCGGCTTGCGGTTTCGAGCATTCGAATCGAAATTTCTGACGCGACCGATTGTTTTGAATTCGGGTAGAACTCGAAATTCGCGCCCGTTCCCGCGCCGATTTCGAGGAGGCGAGCATTTTCGGGCAGAAACGATAAAGTTTCTCTGCGCCAGGCGTTCAAAAATCGCTTTTCAAACGGTGCGAGAGCTTTGTCGTAGACCCGGGCGAATTTGTCGTAGAGCATTCCGGAAATTTTAACGCAAAGCCGCGCGGGAGCGAAGTCGCAAAGATTTCTAAAACGTTAAATTTACTTTGCGTCTTCGCGCCTCTTCGCGCCGCGGCGTTAAAAATTTCTCGGGTTTTTTGGTATATTCAGTAACTTATGGCGAAAAAAGGTTCGGTTTTAATTTGTGATGACGAAGAAATAATGCGCGATGTGCTGGAAACGATTCTTTCCTCGGCTGGCTATAAAGTCGATTTGGCGAAGACGGGCGAAGAAGCCGTCGAGGCTTACGCGCAAAGATCTTACGACGTTGTTTTGATGGACGTTTCGATGCCCGGCATCGGCGGACTGACCGCTTTGCAGGAGATTATCAAGATGGACGCCAACGCCTATGTCTTGATGATTACGGCTTACGCAACGTTCGATACGGCGATTTCCGCCTGGGAAAAAGGCGCCGAAGGCTGTATCCGCAAACCTTTTCAAAACGAACAAATCTTAGCGCTCGTCGCGCGCGGCATCAAGGCGCAGCGCAAGGAAGAGGAACGCGTCGTTTTGCGGCAGGCGATGGTGCGTTCCGTCAAACGCGAAGGTTTTATCGGGCGTTCGGAGTTGATGGAAAACGTCTTCCGGCTTGTCGAGCGCGTCGCGCCGGCGCGTTCGACCGTGTTGATTACGGGCGAATCGGGAACGGGTAAAGAGCTTGTCGCAAAGGCGATTCACGAGTCCAGCCCGCGTACCGAACAGCCGTTTGTGCCGGTCAATTGCTCGAATATTCCGTCGGAATTATTGGAATCCGAGCTTTTCGGACACTCGAAGGGAGCGTTTACGGGCGCGGTCGCGTCGAAAAAAGGTTTGTTTGAAGTTGCCGACGGCGGCTCGATTTTCCTCGACGAAATCGGCGATTTGCGTCCCGAAACGCAGGTTCGGCTCCTGCGTGTTATTCAAGAGCGCGAATTTACGCCGCTCGGCGAAACGACGCCCGTTAAGGTTGACGTGCGAATCATCGCGGCGACGAACGTCGATTTAAAGGAAGCTGTGCGCAACGGAACATTTCGCGAGGATTTATATTATCGACTGTCGGTCGTGCCGATTGAGCTTCCGCCGCTGCGTGAGCGAAAGGAAGACGTTTTGCCGCTCGCGCAGTTTTTTGTCCGCAAATACAGTCAGGAAAATTTGCGGGAAATTAGCGAAAATCTCTCGCCGGAAGTTCTCTCGCTGCTCGAAAATTATTATTATCCGGGCAATGTTCGCGAGCTTGAGAACATTATCGAGCGCGCCGTCGTCATCGCGCCGACCGATGAAATCACGGTCGAATGCCTGCGTCCCGAAGTCCGTAATCCCGAATTGGCGTTTGAGATGATAAAGGACACGGAAGGCTTTTCGTCGGACATCAATATTTCGCGCGGCGTGAATTTCTACGACGAAGTCAAGAAGTTCGAGATAGATTTGATTCGCCGCGCGCTCGACCAGACGGGCGGGCATCAATCACGCGCCGCGCGGCTTCTGGGCTTGAACGCGACGACCCTCAATTCCAAAATCAAGACCTACAATATTCCGGCGCGTTCGTAGGGATTCTTTACAAAAATTTACATACAAATTCAAAATTTCGTAAAAAAAAACGCTTAACTAAAAAAAGTTAAGCGTTTTTTTTGATTTAACTGCTGAAATAATTGAACTTCTTTTCGACAGCCGATTATGGCATAAGAGTTGATTGAATAACTCTGCTTTTACCCGTCTTTATATTTCAAGAATATAAAAACTTTCTAACAAAACTAAGGAGGAGTAGCATGAAAAGATTTTTCATAAGCCTTTCGCTTGTTTTTGTCAGTGTAGTTTGTGTTATGGCACAAACTACGGCAGGTCGCCTATCCGGGGTTGTCTCGGGTCCCGACGGCGTTTTGCCCGGAGCAACGGTTACCGTAACCGATAACAAAACAGGAAAAGAGCTAACTGTAGTGACAGGAGGAGAAGGGAATTTCCTTTTTCCGCAATTAGAATTTGGAGCCTATACGGTCAAAATTACCGCCTCGGGTTTCAAAACCTACGTCGCCAACGAAGTCAAGATTGACGTCGGACGCGAATATAATTTAACCCCGACCCTCGAAGTCGGAAGCGTTCAGGAAACCGTAACCGTTACCGCCGGCGCCGACGTTGTCACCAACAACACCGCGCAGGTCAGCAACACGGTCAGCCCGCAGCAGATTCTTTCGCTTCCGTTATTGACCCGCAATCCGTTGAGTTTAACAAACTTACAGGCAGGCGTTGCGAGCAACTCGGCTCAGAACACGACCATCAACGGGATGCGAACGACCTTCACGAATATTACCCGTGACGGTATCAACATTCAGGATACGTTTATCCGCTCGAACGCGACGGATTTCGCGCCCGGCAGACCGTCGGTCGACGACACGGGCGAATTTACCATCGCGACCAGCAACCAGGAAGCCGACCAGGGCTACGGCGGCGCGCAGATTCGTCTGGTGACGCCGCGCGGCACGAAGGATTTCCACGGCGCTCTGTTTGCCTACAACCGCAACTCGGCGTTTGCGGCGAACAGCTTCTTTAACAATCGCCAGGGCTTGAAACGCCCGTTCCGCAACCGTAATCAATACGGCGGCAAAGTGAGCGGACCGCTTCCGATTCCCAGATTCGGCGAAGGCGGCGCGGGATTCTATAAAGGTAAGGGCGTGTTCTTTTTTGCCTACGAAGGTATTAAAGACCCGGTGACGGCTTCGGCGACCAGAACGATTCTGACGCCCTTCGCGCGCAGCGGCGGATTCTCGTACACGAGAGCAACTGCTGGCGCGGCGGTCAACACGACCGTCGGCGGCGCAACCGTCGTCTGCCCGGCAACGACGGCGAACAACACCGGCACTTGCCAGATTTCGAATTTCCTGGCGTTCGCTCGTGCGGTTGCCACCAACGGTGCCGCCATTCCGTCGACGATTTCGCCGATTATTGCGTCACGCGTTATCTCGCAGCTGCCGGAAACCAGCAATTTTACCGGCGGCGACGGCTTGAACACCGCCGGTTACAGACTCCTGCGCGGCTCCGACCAGACGCGCGACCAGTATGCATCGCGCATCGACGTTGATTTCAACGAGAAATCATCGATCACCGGCGTTTACAACTACAATAACGAATCAAACCTGCGACCCGATGCGGACACGACCAAATTTACGGTTACTCCTGCCGTTACGCAGTTGTCGGTCAACAAGCAGCTAACGGTTGCTTACCGCCGCACGTTTGAATCAAACTTCGTGAACGAAGTTCGCGGCGGCATGTTCACCAGCGAAGTTCCGTTTGATCGCACGGACGAGCTTCCGGCGTATTTAATCGGCGGACTGCCGGTCACCAACCCTGAAAATACTTTCTTAGCTCAGGGACGCAACACCAAAGCTTTCAATCTGCAGGACAATGCGGATTACGTCATGGGAAATCATACTTTCAGGTTCGGCGCACAATCGCAGGTCTTCAAAGTTAATTCCTACAATGACGCCGGTCTGGTTCCGACCATCACGCTCGGCTCGGGAACGGGTAATCCGGCATTGACGACCGGTAACTTTACGCCGTACGGCGGAATCGCTTCGGTGACCTCTGCCAACAGCTTCCTGAACTTCTTCGGCGGCATCTACTCGACCGCCGCGCAGTCGTTCAACGTCAACGATTTGAGCAAAGGCTACGAAGCTTCGAGACCGGTGACGCCCTTCCGCTACGAAAACCACTCGTTGTATTTTGCCGACCGCTGGCTGGCGACGAAGGGACTTACCCTTTCGCTCGGCGTTCGCTACGAAGTGTTCCCGGCGCTGAGATTGAATAACGGCTTGGCTCTCGAACCGTTTATTGAAAACCCGGACGACCCGATTCCGTCGCTTGTCAACCCGAACGGTAAAACCGTTGTCATCGGTACGAACGCGGGCAGAAAAAATGCCTACTACAAAACCGACTGGAACAACTTTGCGCCGAACCTCGGCGTTGCCTGGACACCGAGCTTTGAAACAGGCATCGGCAAATTCATGTTCGGCGAATCCGGCAAATCGGTTATTCGCGGCGGCTACAGCCATGTTTACGGTAACGACTCGATTGTTACTTCAATCAACAACGCGGCAGTCGGCAACCCCGGCTTAGCGCGCACGACCTTTACCATCAGCAACATCACCGGTCGTCTCGACAACGGCATTACGACCGTTACACCGGGTGCATTTGCCCAGCCGCCGAGAAGCTATCTGCTCAACAACGCGCAGAACACCTTCTTCGGAACGGTTTTCGGCATCGACCCGAAACTGCAAACGCCGAAGGTTCAGCAGTACAATATCGGTTTCCAGCGCGAATTCTTCGGCAATACCGCTCTTGAAATCCGCTACGTCGGCTCGCGCTCGGACAACCTGGCGCGCGGCGTCGATCTGAACCAGATTGATATTTTCAATAACGGATTTCTCGCGGACTTCAATCGTGCGGCTTCCAACCTGTCCATTAACACGACTGAAAGAAACAACCGAATCGCAACGTGCGTTGCGGGCGGCGGAACGACGACGGCTTGTACGACAACCGTCAACGGACAGCTTCCTTTAAGCGCGGCGTTTAACTCGGCGCTGCCGGGCAGTGTTCAGCTTTCGCTGTTTCCGCTTCTCGGCGCGCTTTCCGGTTCGGGAGGCGGTATCGGAACCGCACCGGGAACCGGTCAGGCGGCAATCAACTCGACGATTGCGGCGCTTATTCAGAACGGAACTCCGGCTGATTTGGCGCTGACCTACATCAACAGCACGGCTAATTTGAATAATCAGCCGTCGTCGCTGAATCCGACGGCGTCTCCGATTATCAAGTTCCTGCGCAACCCGGCAGCGGGCGCGGTCGACTATTTCCTGAATGATGCGTACTATCGCTACGATTCATTGCAGATCGAAATTCGTCGCCGCTTCTCGCAAGGTTTGTATTTCCAGGCGAACTACACGTTCTCGAAGAACCTGACCAACGCCGTCGGAACGTCGCAAAACTTGTTCGAGCCTTATCTGGACAACAACAATAAGGAACAAGACAAGCAGCGCGCCGATTTTGACCAGACGCACGTCTTTAACTTTAACGGCATCTATCAACTGCCGTTCGGTAAAGGCAAGATGTTCTTGAACAGCGGCGGATTGATGGACAAGGTTTTCGGCGGCTGGGAAGTTTCGGGCTTGGCACAGTGGTCTTCGGGCGCACCGATTAGCTTTACGGATACCCGCGGCACACTCAACCGCAACGGACGTTCGAGCAGACAAACCCCGAACTCGACGCTCACCAATGATGAAATCCGTGCTTTAACCGGTATTTTTGAAGCCAACGGACGCATTTATTGGATTGACCCGTCGGTTGTCAATTCGCAGGGTGCGGCAACCAACGGATACGGCACGACGGCTTTTCCGGGACAGGTATTCTTCAATACCAAACCGGGACAGACGGGCAACATCGGACGTATGTTGATTGACGGACCGAAATATTTCAACATCAACGCCGCTCTTCTGAAGAGCATCCGCTTTGGTGAAAATATTCGCATTCAGCTTCGCGCCGAAGCCTTCAACCTTCTGAATAACGTAAACTTCGTTCAAAACACGCAGTTTGCCGACATCGGCAGCACGAGTTTCGGACAAATTACGAGTGCCTTCGGACCGCGCGAATTCCAATTCGCGGCTCGGTTCGAGTTCTAATTCGGGCGTTACAGCCTATTTCGCAAGTCCGCCGGTTTTTTCGGAAACCGGCGGACTTTTTTTATCTTCAGCCTTACAAAATGCCGCGAAAAAAAGCTATACTATGGCAAATTCCACCGAACCGATGGACAACCTGACAAGCTCAAATTCTCAGCTTTCGCTTTCGCCGCTCGGGGCGGGCGATTTGATTGACCGCGCCGTCCGGTTTTACCGTAAAAATTTCTGGACTTTTATATGGATTGCCGCGCCGCCGATTTTCGCCGGAACGCTGATTTCCGTCGCCTGGACTTTTCTCGCGCGCAGTCTTTTTAACGTCGATATGGTCAACCGTCCGGGCGAAACGATGGCTTACTACTGGTTTTTGTATCTCGGCAGCTTTTTTATCTGGATGGTCGAAACGGTCGCGACCTTTACGGTCATGGGCGGCGCGTCGCGCAATTTTGTGCGCCACCTATTGTTCGGCGAGCCGATAACTTTTCGCGAAACTTACCGCAATGTCAAAACGCGCGTCTTCGCGCTGCTCGCGGCTTCGACGCTGATTACTTTCATTCTCGGAGTTATCGGCTATTTTATCTTTACAATCGGGATAATCATCGGTTTTATCGCTATTTTAATTGCGGTCGCCGCGTTTAGCTTTTCGCCGTTTCTGGCGACGATGGTTTCAATCGCCCTCGGTCTCGGAATCGCTTTCGGCACGGGCTGGCTGTTCTTTCTGATAGCGGGAAATTTTGCCTACGTTCCGCAGGCGATGCTGGTCGAAGGACAGGGCGTTTTCGCGGCGCTGGGCAGAAGTGCGGCGCTCGCCCGCGGCAACGTCAAGCGGCTCTACGCGCTTTTCGGCTTTACGCTGCTCGCGACTTACTCGGCGCTCGCGCTTTTTTACGTGCCGCTCGGCTGGTACGCGTGGCTCGAAGGCATCCAGGTTTTTACCTTTTCGTTCGATGCCGACGCGATTCCGGCGTGGTACGAGATTGTCAGCCAGTTTGTCTGGCAGGCGAGTCTGATTCTGTTGATGCCGGTCTGGATGATTGGCTTATGTCTGCTTTACGTTGACGAGCGCGTGCGTCACGAAGGCTACGATATTGAGTTAATGGCGGCGCGGCGGCTGGGCGAAATCCCGGCGGTGCCGCGCGAATTCATCAATCCTTTGCAGCCCGCCCTGTCGCAGCAGCCGTACATGGGAAATCAGACGCCGCCCTCGCCGCCGGCACAGAAAAGCAAGCCGTTCACGACGCTCGGATTGGATTGAATTTTTAGAAGTTTTTGAAATTCTCGAATGATAAAACCATTTTCCGTTTTACACTCTGCAGTTTTCGACGAATTACGGCTAAACCGAATTTTTTATGCCGCTTTAATGTAAAATGCAAAATGTAAGATGTGAAATTTCCCGGCTTTTTATGAGTTTCGGTAAAAAGTTAAATGACTTGAATTTCGCCGGACGGATTTTGGCGGCTGCCTTATTCTGTTTGCTCTTTCTGCCTTTGAATTATTTCGCCAAAACGCTTTCCGAGTACCGCGACGGCGTTAAAGCCGCCGGAAAAAGCGTGCGGGAATTGACCGCTTATGTCGACGATGTTCTTGAAGGAGACGATGAGCAGGATGCGCCGCGCGAACGCGCGCTGCTTGCCGATATTCGCCGGGCGCTGCCCGCGACCGACAAGGTCGAATGGGAAGGAAGCTCGGTTGAAACAGCCAATCAATGGCTTGAAGCCGGGCTCAAGGCGTTTGAGGAAGAAACGAAAGACAGGAATAAACGTCGCCTTATTTTGAACGGGATTAACGAGCGTCTGGCGGCGCTTGAAGCAAAAATCAAACAGCTCGAAACCCGCACGGTTTCCGAACGCTCGAAGGACGAAGAAAAGCAGAAGCTGGCAGAAATTTTGCGGCGACCCGAATATCAGAAACCCGCCGAGCAGCAGGAGAGCTGGTTTGAAAAACTGCAAAAAAAAATCCGCGAGTGGTTTAACGAAAAATTCCCGCGCCCCTCTGTTCCCGAAGGCGCATCGCGCACCTTTGAGCCGCTTTCGTTCGGTCTTCAAATTCTACTGTACGCATTGGTGCTCGGCTTTATCGCGTTTTTGATTTATCGTTTCGCACCGCTTTTTGCCCGGAGATTTCGCCGCCGCGAAAAAGAGGAAAAAGGCGAGCGCGTAATTCTCGGCGAAAGACTCGGGCAGGACGAAGACGCGCAGACGCTTTTTGACGAGGCGGAAGCGCTGGCGCGCGCCGGAAACCTGCGCGGCGCGATTCGCAAAGGCTATGTCGCGCTGTTATGCGAGCTCAGCGACCGGAAAATCATCGGGTTGGCGCAGCACAAAACCAATCGCGATTACCTGCGCGACGTGCGCAAAAAACAAGCGCTTTATCAAAATATGAACGGTTTAACAAACAGCTTCGAGCGTCATTGGTACGGTTTTGAAACGGCAGACGAAGCCGACTGGAACGAGTTTAAGCAAAATTATCAAAAAGCTATTAGTTCGTAGAGTTGGCGCAGAGAGTTCATAGAATAAAGGTTTTTACCTCTATGAACTCTGCGCGAACTCTACGCGAACTCTGTAAAACTAAAAAGTGAAACAAAAGCTCTTCATAGTTGTCGGTCTGGCAGTCCTGATTGTCGTTTTAATCGGGCTTAACGCCGTTTCCTACACGCAGAAGGAAAAGGAGCTGGACAGTGAAGCCTCGCCGAACCGTTCGACTTACAATTTAGGCTCGACCGGGACGCGCGCTTTTTTCGATTTACTGAGCGAAACGGGCAGAAAACCCGTGCGCTGGCAAAATCCGCCCGCCGAGCTTTTGAAGGACACTAAAAATAAGCCTTCGACTTTGGTTATCATCGGGAAAATGCGTAAGGAAATCACGGATGAAGACGCCGCGAAGATTCTGCAATGGGTTTCCGAAGGCGGAAAGCTCGTCGTTATCGACCGCGACCCGCCGGCAAGTCTGGTTAAAACCACCTCGAACTGGAACGTCTTTTTCAAGCTGGCGACGCGCCTGCCTTTTATGACGACCGATGCGTCCGACCCGGCGCAGATGACGACCGGCATGAAGGCGGCGAAGCCCGTTCAACCGACCGTCTACACAAAAAGCATTAACGGCGTGCAACCTTCGGTGTTTGCGACTTCGGTTAACTTCGAGCCTTTGTCCGACGCGGAGGTTGCAAACAAAAAGACGCGCCTGCCATCGAAGCCGTCGCCCGCTCCGACATTTTCAAAAGCCGCGCCGCGCTACGAGCCGCCGCCGAAAGCTTTTCCGACGGCGAACGCCAATTCGACGAGCAAATCAAATGGTTACGGACGCGGCGACGGTTCGGGCTTCGGTTCAGGCTCATCTCGCGATGAGGAGGTAGTGCTCGTCAAAACTCCGACGCCGAAACCGACGGCAAAACCGGACGGAAAATCTGAAGCGTCGCCCGCGCGCGCGCCGGTCGTACATCTGGATGCCGACGGCAGGAATCTGCTGGTCGATGTGCCTTACGGCGCGGGTCAAATCGTCTTTTTGAGCGACCCTTACGTGGTCGCCAACGGCGGGATAAATCTGGTCGACAATGCCCAATTGGCAATCAACGTCGTCGCTTCGCGCGAAGGAATCATCGCGTTTGACGAGTATCATCAAGGCTACGGCGCAAATTCCAATCGCCTTTTCGAGTTTTTCGCGGGAACGCCCGTGGTTCCGATTTTTATCCAATTGGCGCTGCTTCTCGCGCTTGTCTTTTTTTCGCAGAGCCGCCGTTTTGCGCGCGCCGTGCCCGAACCCGAACCGAGCCGGCTTTCAAAGCTCGAATACGTTTCGGCGATGGCGGAATTGCAGCAGCGGACGAAGGGCTACGATTTGGCGATTGAAAATATTTACACCGATTTCCGGCGGCGCGTTTCAAGGCTCGTCGGCGTCGATGCGCTCAACGTCCGGCGACAGGATTTGGCGCTCCTCATAGTCGAGCGTTTACGGGACGAAAACCCGGGCGAGCTGGAAGAATTAATGCAGCGCTGTGAAGACGTGATGCACGGCGACGCGACCGGCAAAAAAGAAGTTTTGCGTCTGACGACGCGCCTGCGCGAGATTGAAAACAAGCTCGGACTGCAGCGCCGAAAACGGCAGAAAAAAGTCGTTTAGCCGGTATTTACGCGCGATGAATGGTAATTCTCGATAACGAAATGATGTTTCCTGGTCAATCAATGAAATTTCTTTGCCGAAGAAACAACCATTATTGAGCTTTGAAAAGCAATTATTTATGACGACCAACGCGCTGATTTTATTGATAATTTTGTTCTTTGTGACAAGCGTCATCGGCGTCGTGACGGGCAGCAATTCGCTGATTACCGTGCCGGTTATGTTTCAATTCGGCGTTGATGCGAAAATCGCGGTCGCGACCAATATGTTCGGGCTGACGTTTATGAACGTCGGCGCGACGATTCCGTTTCTCAGGCAGGGAATTATCAATAAAAAAAAGGTTGCGCCGCTCGCCGCAATCACGCTCGTGGCGTCGGCTATCGGCGCGGGACTGGTTTTATTGATAACGCCGGCGAACATTAAGCTGCTGGTTTCGGTGGCGATGATTGCGGTGACGATTTTTACGCTCGTCAAACGCGATGCGGGAATTGCCGAAAGCGCGGAAGTTTCCGCCCGAGCGACTGTGCTGACCTATATTTTAACCTTCGCACTCGGCGTTTACGGCGGACTTTTCAGCGGCGGCTACGTGACGATGCTGACCGCCGTGCTGGTCGCGTTTTTCGGAATGACATTCACCGAATCGGTTGCTTCGACCAAGCTGATAAATATTTTTTCGTCCGCAATTGCCACTTTAATCTTTATGTGTCAAGGTTTAGTAGATTACCGGCTGGGTTTTATCCTAGCCGTCACAATGTTTACCGGCGCTTATATCGGGGCGCACACGGTCACGAAATTGAGCGACGTGTGGCTTAAAAGAATCTTTATCGGCGCGGTTTTAATTTTGGCACTGAAAACGTTTTTTGATTTTATTTGGGGTTAGAAATTTCCCGCAAAGGCGCAAGGCACGCAAAGAAAAAGCAAAGTTTTTTATAAAATTAATCTTCCTAAACTTTGCAGCTTTGCGCCTTTGCGGGAAAATAATTTTAAATGCTGACTTATACACCATCAACCGTTGCACATATTTTGAATGAACTTCGTAAAGTCATTGTCGGGCAGGACGAAGTTATCGAACAAATCTTAGTCGCCGTTCTGGCAGAAGGACACGCGCTCGTCGAAGGCGTGCCGGGAACGGCCAAGACTCTGACCGTCAAAACTTTGGCGCGAATTATCGGCGCCGAGTTTTCGCGCATCCAGTTTACGCCCGATTTAATGCCGTCCGACATTACGGGAACGAACGTTTTCAATATGCAGACTTCGGAATTCTCCCTGCGGCACGGTCCGATTTTTACCGACATTCTGCTGGCGGACGAAATCAACCGCACGCCGCCGAAAACGCAAGCCGCGCTCCTTGAAGCGATGGAAGAGCGCCAGACGACGATTGACGGCGAACGCTACCAGCTCTCGCCGCTTTTTACGGTTCTCGCGACCGAAAACCCGATTGAATACGAAGGCACATATCCTCTGCCCGAAGCGCAATTGGACAGATTTCTGCTGAAAATCCTGATTGATTACCCGTCGCCCGAAGCCGAATTGGAAATAATTTCGCGCTGGGACACCGGCTTTAATTCGCGGCGGCTCGAACAGGTCGATGTTCTTCCGCTGGCGGACGTCGCGGCGGTGCAGCATTGCCGCGCCGAGATTCGCGCGATGCGGTTAGAAGCGGGCGTGCAGAAATACATCGTCGAAATCGTTCGCAAAACGCGCTCGCACCCGACGATTCTCTACGGCGCAAGCCCGCGCGCGTCGGTCGCGCTCTTGCTTTGTTCAAAGGCTCTGGCGGCGATACGCGGGCGCGATTTCGTCACGCCCGACGACATTCGCGACGTTGCCGCGCCGGTTCTTCGTCATCGCCTCGCACTTCGCGCCGAAGCCGAGCTCGACGGCGCGACGACCGACGCGGTGATTTCCGACATCATCAAAACCGTCGAAGTTCCGCGTTAAAAATCAGTAAAGCGAGCGGTCGCGAATGCTTCTCTTTATAAAGACAAGATGAATTTTAACCGACTATACTGATTTCTCGTCAAAATATTTAGGTCGCGGCTCGAAACTACATGGGCGCGAAAACCTCAGACGGGCGACGACCGAAAATGCGTCTATCTGATTCTTCGGGCGCGCGACTGATTCGTTTGTAACTTTGCATATGGCATAATAGAAAAAGTCTTGCACTCCGTATGAAGCATTGTCCTGTATGCCAGCAAACCTACCAAGACGAGACGCTGAATTTTTGTCTCGAAGACGGCTCGCATCTCGTTTCGGACGATTTCATTTCAAATTCGCCGACGCTCGTCAATATTCCTTCGTTTTCAAATCTCGTTTCGGGCAGGCATTCGTTCGGGCAAATTCCGTCCATCGCCATTTTGCCGTTCGTCAATGTCTCGGCGGATGCGGATAACGAATATTTCTGCGTCGGATTGGCGGAAGAATTGATAAGCGCGCTGATGAAATTGGACAAAATTCGCGTCGCCGCGCGGACTTCCGCCTTTTCGTTTAAGGGCAGAGAAACCGACGTCCGCCAAATCGGGCAGGCTTTGAACGTCAGCACGGTGCTCGAAGGCAGCGTCCGCAAGGCGGGAACCCGTCTGCGGATAAACGTGCAGTTAATCAGCGTCGCGGACGGTTATCATCTCTGGTCGGAGCGCTACAACCGGGAATTGCAGGACATTTTCGAGATTCAGGAAGAAATCGCGCTCGCGATTGTCGATGCGCTGAAGGTCAAGCTTCTCGGCGACGAGCGTGCCCGCCTGCGCAAGCGCTACACGGAAAACGCCGAAGCCTATGAGCTTTATCTGAAAGGTCGTTTGTGGAATCGCCGGACAGCGGACGGTTTTAGGAGCGCCATCGGCTATTTTCAAAAAGCGATTGAGCTTGATTCGGACTACGCCGTCGCTTATTCCGGCTTGGCGGATTATCATTTGCTTCTCGGGTTTTACGAGATTCTGCCGCCGTCGGTGGCGGGCGAAAAAGCGAAGGCATTTGCCGCGAAAGGCGTCGAGATCGACAACACGCTTGCCGAGACGCATTCGTCCTACGGCGCAACCCTCGGCGGTTTCGAATGGAAATGGGACAAGGCGCGCGAGGAATACGAGAAAGCGATAAAAATCAATCCGAATTATCTGCCCGCGCAGCAGTATTACGCGATGAATCTGGCGATTTCCGGCGATTTTGAAAAGGTTTTCGAAAGGGCGCGCCGCTCGCTCGAAATCGACCCGCTGCTGCCGATTATCAACGCCAATCTGGCGTGGTTTTATTACCTCGCGCGCGATTATGAAATGGCGGAAGAACAGGCGCGGCTGACGATTCAAATCGAGCCGAATCATTTCTCGGCGCACTGGGTTTTAGGCATGACTTACGGACAGATGAAAAGGTTTGACAAGGCGGTTTCAGCTTTGCAGGACGCTATCGATATGAGCAGCGAGCGCCCGTTCGTGGTCGCTGATTTAGCGCGCATTTTCGCCGAAAGCGGGCAGCGGGCGGAAGCGCGGAAAATCTTGAAAAAACTCGAAAAAGCATCGACGGAACATTACATTTCGCCCGTTAATTACGCGAAAATCCACCAGAGCTTAGGCGCAACCGAAAAGGTTTTCGAGAATCTGGAAAAAGGTTTCGAGGAACGCGCCGTGCGCCTGCCGTACCTGCTTCTTGACCCGCAGTTCGACGAAATCCGCGAAGACGAAAGGTTTAAGCTGCTGGCGCAAAAAATTCATATAAATTGAAAATGTTAGCCGCGGCTAAAAATATCTCAATCCTGAATCAACGTGTGTATTCGATGGTGTTGCCGTGCATCCAGCCGGTCGTGCCGTGTTCGCAGGTGACGCGAAACCACGGGCTGTTTTCGTCTTCGCGTTCTTCGATTTCGAGGCGGTCGTCAATCGGCAAAACGTCGATTTGCTTTGCATTACGGTTCGGCGACGAGCGCACGTAGGCATTCAAAGATATGACGCGACCGTTAAAATCGTCGTCCGGCGCGGCGGTCGGTCTTTCGTGTTTCGGGTCGGCGATAACCGGTGTCGGCGTCAGCGTCGGTTTCGGCGTCGGCGCGGAATTGATTTGAGAATTCCGGGTTGCCGTGTTTGGAGCTTCAGTCGGTTTGTTTTGCGACAGATAAATCGCAAACAGCACGCCGGCTGCCACCAAACCGCCGCCCAAGATTAAGCCGAGAAAGAGAAAAAGCAGATATTTGCCCGTGTTCCGGCGTTTTTCGACGACGACCGGAATAACTGTTTCGACCGGCGGATTCGGATAATTAAACTGTTTGGTCGGTGCGGGGCGGTTCGGATCGGGAATGTCGATTGTTATCGGCGGTTCGTGGTGAATGACGGTTTCTTCTTCCGTATCGAGCGGCGAAACTTCCGACGGCAGGACAAAGATTTCTTCGACCAGATGGGTTCCGTCGTTGGTGCAATAGACGAGCGAATCGTCAAAAACACTGTTGCATTGCGGGCATCTTTTCATAAAATCGGCGGCTCTAATAATATTTTCCGAGCGTTTGCTATAATTATAATTCGCTTTGGCGAAAATAGCATTTGGTTGAAGATTTAGAGAAATGAAAATAGCAGTAGCAATGAGCGGCGGCGTCGATTCTTCGAGCGCGGCGGCACTTTTAAAAGAGCAGGGACACGAGCTTGTCGGATTCACGATGCAATTGTGGAATCAGCGGCGGCATATCTCGGTGGACGAAAACGGCGACCCGTTACCGTCGCGGTGCTGCTCGCTTGACGATGTTTATGATGCGCGCCGCGTGGCGGAAGCCTTAGGTTTTCCGTTTTATGTTTTGAATCTCGAAAAAGATTTCGACCGCGACGTGGTCGAACCGTTCGTGCAAAGCTACCTTTCGGGCGAAACGCCGATTCCGTGCGTCGCGTGTAATTCGCGTCTGAAATTCGCCTCCTTGGACCGGATGGCGGTCAGCCTCGGCTGCGAAAAGGTCGCGACCGGTCATTACGCGCGCGTCGAATACGACGAAGCGAAAAATCGTTATCGCCTGTTTCGCGGAAAAAATCACTGGAAAGACCAGAGCTATTTTCTTTGGGAATTAACGCAGGACCAACTGTCGCGCTCGTTCTTTCCGCTCGGCGAGATGCTGAAATCGGAAGTTCGCGACATCGCGCGCGAGGCGAATCTCTATACGGCGGAAAAACAGGAATCGCAGGAAATCTGCTTCGTGCCGGACGGCGATTATTCGGGTTTTATCGACCGCTATCTGGAACACGAAGACCGCGCCGGCGAAATTCCGTCAGGCGGCGCAATCCTCAACACCAAAGGTGAACAGTTAGGCGCGCATTCGGGCATTCACCGCTACACCATCGGTCAGCGGCGCGGGCTCGGCATCGCGCACGAAAAACCGCTCTACGTCGTCCAAATCGAACGCGCCCGAAACCAAATCATCGTCGGCGAAAAAGAAGAACTCGACCAAACCGAATTTTTCGCGAAGGGCGTCAACTGGGTCGCTTTCGATATGCCCGCCGAACCGGTGCGCGCTCGTGTCAAAGTGCGCTATCGCCACGACCCCGCGCTCGCCGCGATTTACGCGCTCGAAGATAATCGCGCGCGCATCGTTTTCGACGAACCGCAGCGCGCCATCACGCCCGGACAGGCGACGATTTTCTATCATGGCGAAGAAGTGGTCGGCGGCGGCTGGATTGAGAAAAATCAATAAGTTTATAAAGGGGAAAAAATTAAAATGTCACAACCGAAAAAGAGATTAAGCAAGGCGTCAAAAGCAGCAAAGAAAATGTTGGAAGATTCAAAACTTCTGGCGGCAAATAAAGCAAACAACGACTCGAAAACCGACCAGGCTTTTAAGCCGTCGGATTCTCAGGTAAAAACCAATACGACCGCAAATAAAAAGCGACCGAATAAAAAACGCGGTTAACGCAAATTATTTATTTGAATTTGAAAACATCAAAAAGTGAAAAAGGAATTGGTAATCATTGCGGGCGCAAACGGTGTCGGAAAGACAACTTTCGCCCGCGCTTTTTTGCGGGAATATGATTACGAATCTCTGAACGCCGACGAAATCGCCAAAACTCTTTCGGCGGAAAATCCGGCGAAAAAGATAAAACATTCAGAAATTTTTACAAATATGAAAAACGGCAAAAGCAAAATAAGCGCGGAGACTTACGAAAAAGCTTTAGAATTTCAACGCATCGGCAATCGCGGCGTCCGCGAAGCGCAGGCGGAAAATCATCGTCTCGGCTTGCCGAACATTTATTCGCGCAACGGCAAAATCATTTACGAGATGCCGGACGGCGAGATTGTCGTCAAAGAAAACCCGCAAAAATAAACGCCTTCCGACCGCTCACGCCCGTATTTTAACCGCTCACAGATTTTTTCTAACCGTCACATAAATCTTCTGCGTATATTCTCGGTAAAGATTCCATTTACGGAGAAAACGCATTTATGACGAAAATTATCTTTTTGTTAATTCTGACAGGAGTTTTTTGTATGACGCTCCGCGCACAGGAAAAAGAAGCGGTGCGCGTGCCGCTCGAAAATTATCTGCAGGGACACGCGACCGGCGGCGGCGCGTTTCACGAGAAAGCTTTTCTGCCCGAATCGCGCCTGCTTTTCGTGCGCGACGGCAAATTGGCGCAGCGCACGAGCGCCGAATATATCAAGGGCGCGAGCGGCAAAGCGGCGGACGACGAAGCGAACCGCAGGCGCTGGATTGAAATGGTTGACGTTTCGGGCAATGCGGCGGTCGGCAAAGTTATTCTCGATTACCCGACCGCCTATTTCGTCGATTATTTCGCGCTGCTGAAAATCGGTAATGAGTGGAAAATCGTCAATAAATCTTTTCATGTTCAGCCGCGCACGAACCCGGCGGAAAAGGTAAGTTTCAACCTCACGGACGAAGAAAAGCGCGCCGTTTCGGTTCCGCTCGAAAACTATATCAAAGCACACGCCACCGGCGACGCCGCGTTTATCCGCAAGGCTTTTCACCCGGAAGCCAAAGTGATGTTTTTCGCCGAAGGCAAATTTAATCAATGGTCGGCGGAAGAGTTTGCCGCGCGGTTCAAGGGAGCTCCGGCGGCGGACGAAGCAAAACGCAAACGTGCTTTCGAGATTATCGACGTCTCGGGCAGCGCGGCGATTGCGAAAGTTACTCTTGATTACCCGGCGGTCAAATTTACCGATTACATGACGCTTTTAAAGATTGACGGCGAGTGGAAAATCATCAACAAGACTTATTATTCCGAGGCGAAGGAAAAGAAATAAATATGCGGCATTTTTGGCAAACCGGCATCGTTTTAATTGTTTTGTGCCTGCCTTTTATAACGCAGGCACAAAACCGGACCGACGCAAAACAAAGCAAAATCGAAGCCGAGCTGATGCAGTTGGAGCGCGACATCGGCGAGGCGAACATCCGGCGCGATCGAGGTTTTTTTGAACGCGTCGAGGCGGACGAGTTTATTTTTACCGATTCCGCAGGCGGCATCACGACCAAACGGGAAGACGTCGCGAGTCTCGACCAACCGGCGGGCGAATTCAAAATGGTTTCTTACACGGTCGATGAAATGAAAGTTTTCCTCTACGGAAAAACGGCGGTCGTGACGGGACGCGTGACGACCGTTTCGCGCGGGAAAGACCGCGAAGCGGCGGGCAAAACACGCTTTACGGACGTTTTTGTCCGGCGCGCAGGGCGCTGGCAGATTGTTGCCGGACATTCGTCGCGCATCCGCGAGCCGCAGAAATAAAAACGCGCCCGCTTGTTTATAAAGTTTATCTCTGTTAATTTTTGCCGTACCCGGGGAAAATGTTCGACCGCTTCAAAAATTCGTTTTGGACTCTGCAAATCAGCGGCTGGCTGATTTATATGGTGGTTATTTACATCACCTTTTTGACCGTCACGACGAATTATGCGGGTCTTTTCTATATCAAATCTTTCCGCGCGGTGGTCGGTTTTTTTCTGACGACGATTCTCTGGCGCGTTTATCGCCGGATGGTCGGTCGGCTGTCTTTAGGTTCGATTGTCTTAATCATTTTAATTTTATCCGTCTCGTTCGGCTGTCTCTGGGCGGCAATCGAAGAAACCTACGTCTGGGCGATTTCAGATAATTACAGTTTCGCCAAAAATCTGCCGAGCCTGCCCCGCGTCGCGCTCGATTATTCGATGACCGTCACGGGCTGGAGCGCGGTTTATTTCGGCATCAAATACTGGCAAAAATGGCAGGCGGAACAGGAAAACGCGGTTCAGGCGCGCTTTTTAGCCGATAAAGCGCGGCTCGAAGTTCTGCGCTACCAGCTTAACCCGCATTTTCTTTTCAATGCCTTAAATTCTATCCGCGCATCGGTTGACGAAGACGCCGCGCGCGCCAAACAGATGATTACGCAGCTTTCGGAATTTCTGCGCTATTCGCTTCTGAGCGAAAGCGAAAAGAAAATTCCGCTCGGCGAAGAGCTCGAAGCCGTGCGCAATTATCTGGCGATTGAAAAGATTCGGTTTGAAGAAAAACTCGACGTGAAATTTGAAATCGAGCCGCCCGCCGAAGATTTCCTCGTGCCGTGTTTTCTGCTCAACCCTCTGGTCGAAAACGCCATCAAACATGGTCTTCAAACAAGCGCGAAACCCTTAAAAATCGAAATCTCGGCGAGTGTCGCCGGCAACCGGCTGATTCTGGAAGTCATAAATTCCGGCAGGCTCGAAACCAATGCAAACGGCAGCGGCACGAAAATCGGCTTGAAAAACGTCCGCGAACGCCTGGAAAAACTTTTCGGTGGCGGCAGCAGCCGTTTTGAACTCAGACAAGACGGTGATTTCGTCAGGGCGCGGATTGAGATTTTGCAGGGAAGTTAGCCACGAATAACACGAATTGTTTTTTATGGTTTTATTTGTGTAATTCGAGTTATTCGTGGCTGAAAAAGGATGAAATACAAAACCATCATCGTTGACGACGAGCGGCTGGCGCGGCGCGAAATGCGGCGGCTGTTGGCGGAATTTGACGAAATCGCGGTCGCAGGCGAAGCGGAAAATCTGGCGGAAGCTGCTTTGTTAATTGAAAAAGAACGCCCGCACATCGTCTTTCTCGATATTCAGCTTTCCGGCGAAAGCGGTTTTGATTTGCTCGAAAAAACCGCGCACGATTTCAAGCTGATTTTCGTCACGGCGTTTGACGCTTACGCGATTCGCGCTTTTGAAGTCAATGCGCTCGATTATCTTCTGAAACCCGTCAATCCCGAACGTCTCGCCAAAGCGATTGAAAGAGTAGGAGAAGAAACGCGCGCGGGCGAAAAAGCCGATTTTCGCGCCTTTGAATTCGACGACCGCATTTTTCTCGAACTCGGAAATCGCTCGGTCTTTCTGAAAGTCTGCGACATTTCGCACATCAATTCGGCGGGCGATTATTCGGAAGTTTTGACGCGTGACAAAAGAAAGTTTCTGCTCGAAAAATCCCTGCGCGAATGGGAAGAGCGCCTGCCGGAAAAGCATTTTCTGCGGATTCACCGGCAGACGATTATCAATTTAGAAGAAATCGAGGAAATCGAAACGTGGTTTAATCGCACCTTTCAGGTACGCCTGAAAAACTGTCGCTCACCCCTCGCCGTCAGCCGCCGTTATGCCGTGAAGCTCAAAAACCGGTTCAGCTAAAACAGTTAAGAGTTTAGAGTTAAGAGTTTAGAGTTTAGAGTTTAGAGTCAAAATTACAAACTCTGAACTCTAAACTCTGAACTGCGAACTCTGAGCTGCGAACTCTGGACTTAAAACTTATCCGCCGGTTTTTCGTGCAAAGTTTCTTTAATCTCGGTTTCGCTCAAAAGCGGGTCGGTTTCTTCGATGTCGATTTCGTGATTTAAAACCTGTTCGGCGCGCGCGGCGTCGAATTCGCCTTCCCATTTTGAAACGACGACCGTTGCCACGCCGTTGCCGATTAAATTCGTAATCGAGCGCATTTCGGACATAAATCTATCGACGCCTAAAAGCAGAGCAATGCCCGCGACCGGAATCGTGCCGACGCTCGAAAGCGTTGCCGCCAGGGTAATAAAACCGCTGCCCGTAACCCCGGCGGCGCCTTTCGACGTGAGCATTAAAATCAGAAGGATTTTCAACTCGTCCCAGAGCGTCAGGTTCGTATTTGTCGCCTGCGCGATAAAAATCGCGGCAATCGTTAAATAAATCGCCGTGCCGTCCAAATTAAACGAATAGCCGGACGGAATGACCAGACCGACGACCGATTTCGAGCAGCCGAGTTCTTCGAGCTTGACCATCATGCGCGGCAGCGCCGACTCGCTCGACGAAGTGCCGAGCACGATGAAGATTTCTTCCTTGATGTAGCGCAGGAATTTGAAAATGCTGAATTTGTGGAAATAAGCGATTGCGCCGAGCACGATAAAGACGAAAAACGCCGCCGTCAGGTAAACGCAGAGCATCAATTTGCCGAGCGGCAAAAGCGTTTTAATGCCGTATTTGCCGATGGTAAAAGCCATCGCGCCGAACGCTCCCAAAGGCGCGAACCGCATGATTATCGAGATGATTCCGAAAAAAACGTGCGCCAGCGAATCGAACACGCGGACAAGCGGTTTGCCTTTTTCGCCGAACGCGACGAGCGCGACGCCGAACAAAATAGCGAGAAACAAAACCTGCAAAATCTCGCCGCCGGTAAATGCGCCGACGACCGAATCGGGAATGATTTTCATCAGATGCTCGACGACCGACAGCTCCTGCGCCTGCTGAACATATTTCGCGGTTTCGCTGCCCGCGTTTAAGGATTCGGGCGTCGCATTGATGCCGGCGCCGGGCTGCACGGTGCGGACGACAATCAAACCGATGACGAGCGCGAGCGTCGTCACGACTTCAAAATAAAGCAGCGCTTTAAGCCCGACGCGACCGAGCTTTTTCATATCGCCGATGCCCGCGATGCCGGTCACGACCGTCAGAAAAATTATCGGCGCGATGAGCATCTTGATAAGCTTGACGAACGCGTCGCCGAACGGTTTCATCTGTTCGCCCAGGGAAGGATAAGCAGCGCCGAGCGCGATGCCGACCGTGATACCGACAAGAACCTGAAAATAGAGCGTGCGGAAAAAGCTGTGTTTCGGTGTCGCGTTCGGCGCTTCTGCGGTTTCGAGATTTGCCATTCGGCGATTTTACTTTTAAATTTAGGATAAAGACAATGAACAAGAGAGACTTACGCAAAATTTATCTCGACAAAAGGGCAGCGCTCGAACCGGAAGAAGTTCAGGAAAAAAGCCTGCAAATCGCCGAACGATTTTTCGAAACGTTCAATTTGAAGAAAATCAATTATTTTCACGGTTTTCTGCCGATTGAAAAGTTTAACGAAATCGACACGCGACTGATTTTTCACCGCATCTGGTTCGAGTTTGCCAACGTCGAAACGGCTGTCCCGCGCATCAGTTTTGAAAAGGACGAGCTTGAAAGCCTGAAGTTTACGCCCGTTACCGAACTCGTTCTAAACGCCTGGATGATTCACGAACCGTCGCATAACGAGCTGTTTGTGTGCGAGAAATTCGATTTGATTCTGGTGCCGCTGCTTGCCTTTGACCGTGAAGGCGGTCGCGTCGGTTACGGCAAGGGATATTACGATAAGTTTTTGAAAAACTGCCGTTCGGGCTGCATCAAGGTCGGTTTGAGCCATTTTCCGCCCGAAGAAAAAATTGACGACATCGAAGAATTCGACGTGAAGCTCGATTACTGCCTCACGCCGGATGAAACCTTTAAGTTTTAAGATTACTTTTTATCTTTCAAAAGGTCGCGAATTTCCGCCAGCAGAACTTCTTCGCCGGTCGGCGGCGCGGCGGCTTCGGCTTCCAGACCTTTGAATACTTTCACGGCATAACGCGCCAGAAAAAACATAATTACCGCGACAATCAAAAAATAAATAAAGTCGTTGATAAGCTGTCCGTACATAATCAGCGGCTCTTTTGCTTTAACCGCCGCGTCGATTTCAGCCGGAGTCGAAACGGGCAGTTTGCCGAGGTTTATAACTTTACTTTTGAAGTCCACTCCGCCTGTTAAAAGCCCGACAATCGGCATAATAATCCCGTCGGTAAAAGATTTCACAACCGCGCCGAACGCCGCGCCCATGATGACGGCAATCGCCAAATCGAGAATATTTCCTTTCGCAATAAACGCTTTAAAGTCATTCAACACAGACATCTGATTTTTCTCCTTGGTTTTGTTTTGGTAAATCGTGGTTTATGTTTGAAAATCAAATTAATTTATCGCTAACGTCAAGGTTTTTGAGTCATTTGCGTCAATGCTTCGAGTTTTATGTCAAATGCGGCTTCGAACAAATCTTTTTTCTGATGGACGGCTTTCAGCTCGGCGCCGCAGTCTTCCGCCGAGATTAGTTTGAGAGTTATCTTTTGCCGGTCGCGTTTGAATTTGAGGTCTTTGATGCGGTTCTCGTAGCCGTGGTCGAGCGCGTCGGCGAGCCGCAGAATCGCGCCGAGCCGCGCGACCGTTTGGCGCTCGTTTTCCGGAAGTTTCATAAAATCATTGTGCGACTGTTTCGGCAGCGAGCCGCGATGATAGCGCGCGGTGTGCGCGATGATGAGCTTTTCGTTTTCCGAAAAGCCGGTAATTTCCGAGTATTTGATGAGGTAAAACGAATGTTTGTGATGCGATTCGTGCGAGATGTGATAGCCGACGTCGTGCAGCAGCGCGGCGGCTGAAAGCAGCGTTCGCAGGTGGCGTTTGAGATTAAAGACGGGCGCGATTTGGTCAAAGATTTTTTCGGCTAAATCGGCAACCTGCAGCGCGTGTTTTTCCTCGTAGCCGTAACGCCTGCCGACGGCGAACGTGCCGCGCAGTCGTTTATCTTCAACGTCCGGCACGGGCGGCAGCGATTCGGCTTCGATTTCGCGCAAATAATCGATTACCACACCTTCGCGCAGCGCGAAGCCGCACGGCTCTAAAGTGTCGATTTTCAGCGCGCGCATGATATTTTCCAGAATCAGCCCGCCGGCAACGATAACCTCGGCGCGCTGGGCGCTGATGACGGGGAGTTTTCTTCGTTCTTCGAGCGAAATTCGCGCCATCATTTCGTTGAGCGCGGACAGTTTTTTCAAATGGACGACCGGTTTTGCTTTTGTCTCAACGGTTTGAAAATTAAGCATCGCCGCGAGGTTTAAAATCGTGCCGGAAGTGCCGGTCGAAATCTGCCACGCTTCGCCCTTTATTTTGCGCAGAGGGCGTTCGAGCGCCGACACGATTTCGGTCCGAATATTCTCGATTTCGCGCTTTTTCGGCGGATTCGAGGCGATAAATCTTTCGGTCAGACCGACCGCGCCGAGCTTCATCGAAATCAGCTTTGCCGGTTCGCCGTCGCGCATCAACGAAAGCTCGGTCGAGCCGCCGCCGATGTCGATGTTCATCAGCGCGCCGGCGCTCAAGTTGCAATGCTGCGCCGCCGCGATGCCGATGAGCCGCGCTTCTTCGAGCGACGACAGCACTTCGACGCTGACGCCCGTCAGCGCCTTTATCTCGCTGACGAATTCGGCGGCGTTAGCCGCTTCTCTGACGGACGCGGTCGCGACCGCAATTATCGTGTCGGCGCCGCGACCTTCGGCAATCGAGCGGAATTTCGCGATGGCGTCCGCCGAAAGATTGATGGCTTCTGCCGAAAGGCGATGAGTTTTCAAGGTTTCGTGACCGAGCCGCACGCGCTCGCGTTCCTGCAGGATAACCGTGAAGGAATCGCTCGCCGCCGCCTGAACGATGGCGAGTTTTAGCGAATTTGAGCCGATGTCGATGGCGGCGATGGTTTGTGTTTTCATCTTTTAAGACGATAATAAAACAAAGTTAAGCAGAATTTCTAATAAAGATTTATGAAAGTTTTTGAAGTCATGACGATTGATGTCGGCTACTGTCACCCGGAAGAAAATCTGACGCGCGCGGCGCAAATTATGTGGGAAAAAGATTGCGGCGTCGTGCCGGTCGTCGATGAACAAAAACGCGTCGTCGGCGTCATTACCGACCGCGACATAGCAATCGCCGCCGCGACGCGCAACCGCCGCACGTCGAGTATCAAGGCGCGGGAGATGAATTTTCGCGCGCTGAAAACCTGCTTGACGGACGACGACGTGCGGGACGTTCTGAAAAGAATGCGCAAATACAAAATCCGGCGGCTCTGCGTGACGAATCCGGCGGGCGAATTGCTCGGGATAATCGCTTTGAGCGATATTTTGCTCAAAGCGGGCGAGAAAAAAAGCGTTCGCAAGCTGATTTTTTCGACTCTCGAAGCGATTGCCAAACCGTCGCCGATTGTCCTCGAAGAAAGGTCGGATGCGGCAGAAGATTAAAAAGCGAAAAATATTACTTATGTTTTAATTATTTTAGTTGGATTTTTCTTATGAATCGTTTTAAGATGTTCAAGACTTCTGTTGTTAACCGATTAAATATATAAAAATTTAATTCTCGCAGTAAAAAAGGGTCTGTAATGAAAACACTTTTCGTCCTTCGTCATGCCAAATCGAGCTGGGATAATCCCGATTGGGCGGATTTTGAACGCCCGTTAAATTCAAGCGGACTGGATGCCGCACGCTTTATCGGCACCTTGATTTACGACCGTGAATTAGAACCGCAAACAATCATCAGCTCTCCCGCGAAACGCGCCAAACAAACCGCCGTGCTGGTTAAAGAGCTTGCCGGAATTTCCAAATCCGTTATCTTTGACGAGCGAATTTACGAAGCCAGCCCGCTCACGCTGTTTAATTTAATCCGCGAATTCGATGAAAAGTGGGAATCGGCGCTGATTGTCGGTCACAATCCGGGTTTTGAAAATCTGGTGCGGCTGCTGACCGGCGAAACCGTCCAGATGCCGACCGCCGCGCTCGCCAAAATCAGCCTTCACATCGAAAAATGGAGCGACCTCGGGACAAACTCGAACGATCTCGAATTTTTGATTCGACCGAAAGAAGAGATGAAAAAATCAACTACAAATTAGTTTCCCAGGTTTACTGGGCTGCTCTTAATCAGGGAAACCCGCCTTAAGAATTAACATCAATTTAACATTTTGTTTACATCCGTTTAAGTCCGGTGTAATATTCTGCACTTTCATTTCCGGGGCGAACAAATGCTTTCGTTATTTGAAATTTTGTTCTAAAGTCGTTTAGTAATGGAGCAGAGAAAACTTCTGGAACGCGAACTGGATATTTTGCGCGACCGGCTTCTTCTGATGGGCGGCGAGGTCGAATTATCGATTCAAAGAGCGATTCACGCGCTCGTGCAGCGCGACTCGGACGTTGCAAACCAGGTGCTGGAGCGCGACAGCGTGATTGACCGCATGGAGCTTGAAATCGACCGCCTGAGCGTCGAGCTTTTGACGCTCAGGCGACCCGTTGCCAAGGAATTGCGGCTCGTAATTTCGATTACGAAAATCACGCCGATTCTGGAACGCATCGCCGACCACGCGTCGAGTATTGCCAGAGCGGCGCTCGAACTGAACGACGAGCCGGAACTGAAAACCTACGGCGAATTAAGCGTCATGGCGGAACGCGCGCTCGAAATGCTGCAATCGGCGCTCGACGCATTTACGTCGAACGATTCGGAAAAAGCGCGGAATCTGATTGCCAAGGACGCCGAGGTCGATAAAATCCATGACCGCCTGGTAAGCGAATTGATGGAGTCGATGTCGCAGGACGCGAGCAAATCGACACGGCTCGCGCGGCTTTTGTTCGTTGCCAAAAATCTGGAACGCATCGGCGATTACGTCAAAGATATTTGCGAAATGACGGTTTACATGAAGGAAGCCGTTTTTATCAAGCATCAGTGAGCTGTGGTCAGCGGTCGGCGGTCAGAAAGAAATTCTTTTCACTAACCACCGACCGCTGACCACCGACCACTACTTTATGAATCAAATTTTAATCATCGAAGACGATTCGGACATTGCGGAAAGCTTGCTTTACAATTTGCGGCGCGAAGGTTTTTCGCCCATCGTCGCGGAATCGGGCGAAAAAGGCTTGCGGCTCGCTTTGAACGAGAAAAATCCGCCGGCGCTGGTGGTGCTCGATTTAATGCTGCCGGGCATGAGCGGAATGGAGCTTTGCCGGAGATTGCGGCGCGAGCCTTTGACGGAAAAAACGCCGATTATCATGCTCACCGCGAAAGCCTCGGAAGCCGATAAAATCGCCGGTCTCGACATCGGCGCGGACGATTACATCATCAAACCTTTTTCGGTCAAAGAAGTTGTCGCGCGCGTGCGTGCCGTCCTGCGGCGGACGAGCGAAGGCACGGCTGAAACTTACAAGGACGACCGAATCGCGATTGATTTCGGCGACATGCGCGTTAACTGCGGCGACTCGAATGTTAAACTGACGCGCAAGGAATTCGCGCTGCTCGTCCATCTGGTGAAAAGCGCCGGACGCGTCGCGACGCGCCAGCAGCTTCTTGACAGCGTCTGGGGTTACAGCTATTTCGGCGACACGCGCACGCTGGACGTGCATATTCGCCGCCTGCGCCAAAAACTCGGCGACTGCGGCGGCTGCATCGAAACGGTCGTCGGCGTCGGATACCGGTTTATCGGTCAAAAATGAGTTTTCTAAAGTCCATATTTTCTAAAAAGCCGGCGTCCGCCAATCAAACCCGCACGACTTTGAACGAACTCTTTAAAACAATGCGTGAAAGCGTCATCGTCGTCGGCGAAGACACGCGAATTTTTGCCTCGAACAAGGCGGCTTACGAAGCCTTCGGACGGCGGAACGGCGTGCTCGAAAATAAGCGCTTAACGGAAGTCATCCGCGATTTACCCGTTCACGAAGCGTTTCGCCGCGCGCTCGAAGAAGAAAAAACTTCGGATGTCGAGCTTGAAATCGTCGGCACGGACAAAAAATATGACGTTCGAATCGCGCCGCTCGAATTTGGCGAAAAACGCGGCGCAATCGGAATTTTTTACGACATTTCGCAGATTGAGCGGCTTGAAAACGTCCGCCAGGAATTCTTGTCGAACATCTCGCACGAGCTGCGCACGCCTTTGACTTCGATTCTCGCCTTTGTCGAAACTCTGGAAGACGGCGCGATTGACGATGAGGAAAACAACCTCCGGTTTCTAAACGTCATTCGCCGCAACGCCGAAAGAATGCATCACCTGATAAACGATATTTTGGAGTTAGCGTCAATCGAATCGGGCAAAACCACCATCGAGCCGAAAAAATCGAATCTTTCGAACCTCGTCGAAGAAGTGTTTATGAATCTCTCGAACAAAGCCGCCGAAAAACGAATCACGCTCCTCAACGAGGTTTCCGCCGAGACAATCGTTTTTGCCGATGCGGTCAGGCTCGAACAAATGCTGACCAATTTAATCGACAACGCCGTCAAATTCAACCGCCAATCGGGAAGCGTAACGGTCAGCCATGCGCGCGGCAAAACAAACGACGTTATTTCGATAACCGACACGGGCGAAGGCATTTCCGGCGAGCATCTACAGCGCATTTTCGAGCGGTTTTACCGCACCGACCGCGCCCGTTCGCGCGAAATCGGCGGCACGGGTTTAGGCTTGGCAATCGTCAAACATCTGGCGCGGCTTCACGGCGGCGAGATTTCCGTAACTTCAACGCTCGGAAAAGGTTCCGTTTTTTTTATCGAGCTGCCGAAGAACAAGGCATAAAATCAACTTTCAATTTTCTTCCCAAGAGAGCGCCGCCTGTGTTATATTAAAGACATACCAAACGCGGCAAAGGCTCTTTTTCAAAGCGAGTGATTTTTATGAAATTCGCTTCCCTTCACCTTTGAAAGCTTTCAGCAAAGGAGAAACCACATTATGGAATTGAGTATTGGACAGAAGGTTGCGTACCCCACCCAGGGCGTGTGCGTCGTCGAAGACATCAAGCGGCGCGACGGCGCGGGCGACGCGTTGAAATATTATTTTCTGCGGGTTTTGAACGACAACTCGATTATTTTTGTGCCGACCGCAAATGCCGAAACCGTCGGCATCCGTCCGGTAATTTCAGCCCGTCAATATCGTAAATTAGTCGAGTTTCTGGGCGCGGATTTCGACGAAGTTTCGCCCGACTGGAAAATCCGCTCGCGCGAATTCGGGATAAAGCTGCAATCCGGCGACCCGTTTGACGCCGCCGACGTTCTGAAAAAACTGACGTTTTTAAGCCACGAGAAAAAACTCTCGTTCCGCGAGCAAAGCTATCTGGAAAAAGCGCGTTTCCTGATTGTTTCCGAAGTCATCAACGCGGAACTGGCAAGCGACAAAACTTTTGAAAACAAACTCGACGACCTCATCGAAAAAGCCTGCACCAAGCATCTCGCAACTCAGCCGCGCGTCCTGGCGGCAACGAATCATTAGAGGGATGAATCTTTTTCATCCCTCATCCCTTAGCGTAGCTCGCGCGAACGACCGTCTTGATATTCCCGCGGATGTGAAAATCGCCTTCGATTTCGACTTTGAGCGGGTCGCACGCCTTAACGAAATCTTCCAGAATGATATTAACGACGTGCTCGTGAAAAACCTTTATTTCGCGGAATGAATTGATGTAAAGCTTGAGGCTTTTCAGTTCGATGCAGCGCTCTCGGGGAATGTATTTCAGACGAATAATCGCAAAATCGGGAAAATCCGAGAACGGGCAAATCGCCGTGAATTCGGGTATTTCAAACTCGACCCAAATTTCACGACCTTTATAATCGTAGTCGAAGCTGTCGAGCGGAAACAGATTCATTTCCTCGCGCGGCGTCGAGCGGATGTCGAGGTTTTGCTGGTTGACGGGCGGTAAATTGTAATTGTCTGACATAGTCGTAAATTTCGGTAAAAACCGAAACGAATATCTTACAACAGTGGAAAGAAAAAATCAGCCGCGGCTAAAAATTTAAACTTTGAGTTTCTTGGCGGTCGCCAAATCGCGGACACCGCGCGATTTGAGATGTTCGAGCAGGTTGATGAAAATATGCGCCGTCGCGCGGGCGTCTTCCGCCGCGCGGTGATGATTGACGAGCGCGACGCTGAAATAGTTGGCGACCGTGTTCAAACGGTGATTTTCGATGTGCGGCAACAATTTGCGCGACAATTGGACGGTGCACAGAAACGGGTTGGCGACGCGGTATTCGTTGTGAATCATTCCGATTTCGTGGTTCAGAAACCGCATATCAAAGCTCGCATTGTGCGCGACCAGCACGGAATCGCCGATGAATTCCAAAAAGTCTTCCGCCACGTCGCGAAACTTCGGCTCGTACCTGACCATCCGGTCGGAGATTCCCGTGAGCTGCGTGATAAAAAACGGAATCTGCATTTCGGGATTAATCAGCGTGTGAAATTCACCGGTGATTTTGCCGCCCGAGACGCGATATGCGCCGATTTCCGTGATGCGGCACGGCGGCGTTTTCGCGCCCGTCGTTTCGAGGTCGAAGACGACGTAATCGGTTTCATGAAGAAGGCGGTTCGCGAACTTTTTCGGGACAAGCTCAAGCGTGTCTTCGTTTAATTGCAGGCGCGGGTCGGTTTCGCATAAATCGAGCACGAGCGTTTTCGCAAAATCCGGCTCGGGCGTGCGGATTTTCATTACATAATCGACGACTTTAACTGCCGAAGCGCGTCCGCCTGAGGATTGCAGGAGCTGAATCGTTTCGTTTATTAGCAATGAGTCTGAAATTAAATTATGATAAATCGGCATCTATCTTTTGATTTTAGCGAGAAAAACTGAAACCGCAAGCAAACGCGCCGCGAATAAAGGATTTTACTCGTTTTTTAGGAGATTTCTACAGATGAAAGAAGAAAATATTAAAGCGGTCGAAGCCTATCTAAACGCGCTGAAACAAAAAGATTTGAGCCTTGCGCAGTTCGCTGAAGACTTGAAATTTACCGACCCCATCGCCGGCAGCAACACGGGCGCGGAAAATTTTCGCGCTTTTTTAGACGGATTTTTGCCCGCGATATCGGACGTGCGCGCCATCAGCCACGTGGCGGAAGACGATTTTGTCGTCACGCATTTCGAAGTTGACACGGTTTTTGGCATAATTCCGATTTTGGAAAAGTTTCGCGTCGTCGAAGGCAAAATCACCGAAGCCTTCGGATTTTTCGACCCGCGACCGATTTTAGGAAGTTAAAACAATTTAGCCGCAGATTACGCAGATTTCGCCGATAAAACCGGATTTTTACTTAATTTTGGTTTAAGAAATTTCTTGAATCCGCGAAATCCCTGGTTAATCCGCGGCTAAATTAAATCTTTAAAGCTAGATGAATTCAGAGCAAATCTTAGAACATTTTCGCCAGACCGACGCGCTGCTCGAAGGGCATTTTATTCTTTCGAGCGGTCTGCACAGTCCGAATTATCTGCAATGCGCGCTCGCGCTCGCCTATCCGGCGGACGCGGCGAAATTCGGCAGGGCGATTGCCGAACATTTCACGGGTGAAAACATCGAAACGGTCGCTTCGCCCGCAATCGGCGGACTGGTTATCGGCTACTCGGTCGCCGAAGCGCTCAATGTCAGGTTTATATGGACTGAGCGGCAGGACGGCGCGATGACCTTGCGGCGCGGTTTTTCAGTCAAAGAAGGCGAGCGAATTCTGGTCGTCGAAGACGTTATCACGACGGGCGGCTCGACGCGCGAATGTATCGAAGCGTTGGAATCACGCGGCGCGCACGTGACGGGCGCGGCTTCGATTATCGACCGTTCGGGCGGCGCGGCTGACGTCGGCGTGCCGCGCATAGCGCTTGTGTCGATGGAAGTTCCGAGTTATAACCCGGAAGATTGCCCGATGTGCGCGAGCGGTGACGCTGCTTACAAACCCGGAAGCCGAAAGTGATTAGTGAAAAGGTTCGAAAATTCTGGCGGAAATTCTGCGCGGAAAATCCCGAAGTAAACATCAACGCGCCGTATGAAGTCTGGTTTTTCCATAATAATCAGGATTCATCTATAAAACTTGCCGAATTGGTGCTTTCGGGAAAAAAGCGCGCGACGGCAAGCCTCATGGAACACGCCGCCGACAGCGGCGACGGCGGCACGGTCGGACGATTCAGCGTCGTTACGGATTTTGACGGCAAACCGCAATGCGTGATTCAAACGACGGAAGTGCGGCATTTACCGTTCGAGAAAGTTGACGCCGCGTTTGCCTTTGACGAGGGCGAAGGCGACCGCACGCTTGAAGATTGGCGGCGCGGGCATCGAAGGTTTTTCACCGAATGCTGCCGAGAGTTATGGCTTGAATTCGACGAATCGTCGATGATTTCATGCAAAAGATTTAAGGTTTTGTTTCCCGGAATATGAATTTCAAACTTCTCATTCAATACGACGGCACGGATTTTCACGGCTGGCAGGTGCAGGACGGCGAGCGCACGATTCAGGGCGAATTGCAGCGTGTTGCCTCATTGCTCGAAGGCGGGGAGGATGTTTACGTCTGCGGTTCCGGCAGAACGGATGCGGGCGTTCACGCCGAAGGTCAGGTCGCGAACATCAAACTTCAAAAACAGTTCACGCCCGAACGCCTGCGCGCGGCGATAAACGGCAACCTGTGGCGCGATTTACGCATTTTAACGGTCGAAAAAGCCGCCGACGATTTTCACGCGCGCTTTTCCGCCAAAGGCAAAACGTATCTTTACCGCGTCGTCAACACGCCGGTTATTTCGCCTTTCTGGTCGCGCTACGCGCATCACGAAACGCGTCCGCTCAACATTAACCGGATGAACGACGCGGCGCGGTTTTTCCTGGGCGAGCACGACTGGACGGCATTTTCGTCGGCGCAAAGTGACAGCGAAAACAAGGTGCGCACCATCACGGATTTTTCGGTCGAATCGCGCTGGGATTCCCGTGCAAACGCCGTTATCATCGAATTTCGCATTACGGGCAACGGGTTTTTGCGTTATATGGTGCGTTCGATTGCCGGAACGCTGCTCGAAGTCGGGCGCGGCGAAAAAGATTTTGATACAATTCAAACGGCAATCGTCAGCGGCGACCGCCTTCTGGCGGGCGCCACCGCACCGGCGCACGGATTGACGCTTTTGAAGGTTTATTACGAATGAAAACGTTAGGATTAATCGGCGGCACGACGTGGATTTCGACCGCCGATTATTACAGATACATTGTTTCGACACAACCTTGCTGCACGCCCGCGCGGCGGTCGAATTTGCTTTAGCCGATTGATTTATGCTGATTTATCACATTGTTTTGCCCGAAGTCTGGGAAAAATTTAAAGACGAATACGAGTACGAAGCCGAAAGCCTCGGAACGGAAGGTTTTATTCATTGCAGTTATCGCAATCAGCTCGACGCAGTTTTGGAAAGATATTACAAAAATGCGGGCAAAGTTTTGATTTTGCACATCAATCCGCATCTTTTGAAGTCCGAACTGGTTGCCGAACCTTCGACGAACCGCGAGATTTATCCGCATATCTACGGCATGATAAATAAATCGGCGATTGTTGATATTGAAGAAAGAATAATTATCCGCAGATGAACGCTCCGCTTCGTGTGGAGACAGATAAAATCAATAAATAAATTCTGTGTTTACGCGAAGCGGAGCGTTCATCTATGGACGAACAATAATGCACGAAAATTTCGCCAAAGTCGTTAAACCTAAATCCGAGGAAGCCGAGCTGCTCGCGCAGATTGATTTCGCGCGCCTGCCCGAACACATTGCGATTATTATGGACGGCAACGGGCGCTGGGCAAAACAGCGCGGTAAGCCGCGAATTTTCGGGCATCGCGAAGGCGCCGAATCGGTGCGCTCTATCCTGGACACCTGCGCGCGGCTCAAAATCAAAGCCGTTACGCTTTATGCATTTTCGACCGAAAACTGGAAACGTCCCGAAGACGAAGTTTCCGGCTTGATGCAGATGCTCAAGCTTTACCTGAGAAAGGAACTCTCGACGGTTCACAAAAACAACATCCGTTTTCAGGCAATCGGGAAAATCAGCGGTCTTTCGGAAGACATTCAAAAGCAAATCCGCGCCGCCGAAACGAAAACCGCCGAAAATACGGGAACTGTTCTAAGCGTCGCGCTCAACTATGGCGGGCGCGCCGAAATCACGGAAGCGGCGAAAAAAGCCGCCAAAGAGCTAATCGAAAGCGGCAGATCGCTCGATGAACTGAGCGACGCCGACATTGAAAGAAATCTCTACACGCGCGGATTGCCGGAAGTCGATTTGCTGGTGCGCACGAGCGGCGAGTTTCGCATCTCGAATTTCCTTTTGTGGCAGCTCGCCTACAGCGAAATTTACGTCACGCCGACGCTTTTTCCAGACTTTCGCCGCGCCGAGATTTTCAGGGCGATTATTGATTTTCAGAAACGCGAGCGCCGGTTCGGCGGCGTTGAAGCCAAATAATAACTTTTATGAACAGCCGTTTGCTGACCGCGATTATCGCGCTGCCGATTTTAATTTTATCCGTTATTCTGCCGTATCTTTTCCCGCAATCTTCGTGGGCAAACTGGCTTTTTCTCGTCATTGCCGCGCTGGCGCTCGCCGCCGGGCTTTTTGAATTTTTTTCGCTGACGAAAAAGCTCGAACTCAAGGCAGACGCCGGAATTGCATATTTAGGCGCGGCGGCATTTTTTGTCGCGTTTGTTTTCGACGCGCCCGCGAAAGCGCCGGATTTTCTGCTTTTAACGTTCGCGCTGTTTCTGATTCTGGTTCTCGTAACGCAGACTTTCCGGTTTCAGCTCGATTTTTCAAAAATGCTGACCGGCGTCGGCGTGACGGTCTTAGGCGTTTTGTACGTCGCTTTTTTAGGCGGATTTTTGATTTCGATGCGCGTCGGATTTGCCGAATCAATCGTGCCGCATCTTTCGACCAAGCTGCTCGGATTTTTCTTTCTCATCGTCATGGGCGCGGACACGGGCGCGTATTACGTCGGCAAAAATTTGGGCAAACACAAGCTCGCGCCGACAATTTCGCCCGGCAAAACGTGGGAAGGCGTCGTCGGCGGACTCGTTTTGAGCTCCATTTTCGCGGCAGTCGCTTCCGCCACGTTTTTTCCCGAACTGCCTTATAAACACTCGATTCCGCTCGCCCTCGCAATGTCGCTCGTCGGACTTTTCGGCGATTTGGCGGAAAGCGCGATGAAACGCGGTTCGAATACGAAAGACGCCGCCAGTATTCTGCCCGGACACGGCGGACTGCTCGACCGGCTCGACAGCCTGCTGTTCAACGCGCCGATTCTTTACTACTTCGCACGGTTTTATTTTTAGAAGCTTTCTTAATTTTTTAGCCGCGGATAAACCGGGGATGAACGCGGATAAGAATTTATTTGATTTAATCTGCGAAATCTGCGGCTAATTATTTATTTTCAAAACTGCACGACGTTTGACGCGGTGGAAACGGTCGTGCCGCGAAAAGCTTTGACACGAAAGGCGTAACTGCCTTTTTTCAGGTTCGCGCTGTAGGTTGTCTGATTCGCGCCGGTTCTAAAGACTTCGGCAAAACTGCCGGTCGTGCCGTTTGCGCGTTCGATGACGAAACCGTCTTCGTCCGCCGAATTATCGCGCCATGAAAGTTTAATGGTATTGGCGGTTTTTGTGCCGACGAGATTCGACGGTGCGGCAAGCGCCGGCGGCGTCGTTCCGCTGCCGACGACGAAAAGCGTGATGCTTTGCGCGGGCAAGCTGACGCTGACTGCGTTATTTGTGACTGAAACATCGGTCAAGCGATTTATCTGATTGGCAGAGGTTAATTGCCAGACCTGCGCCGTTCCGTTATTCGCGAAATTAGCCAGATTAATCGTGGTCGCTGCCGTGCTCGCGATTTTGTTGATAACCATCACGGTCAGCGCGCCGTCCGACGAGCGAACGGACGCGAACGCCGAAACTTCGTCCGGACTCGGAACGCTCGCCGCCACGCTCGTGTCGCCGAAACCGCGATTCTGCCCGTCGTAGTTGCGGTACATTTTCATCGCTTTGAAGACGGGCGTTGCGGCGTCGGGCGTCGTCCAGCGCGTCGCTAAATCCATGCCTTCGCGTCCTAAGATTCCGTAAATATCGGCTTGCGTCGTCGCGCCGTTGATGTGATTTTCCGCGCCCCAGTTGTATTCCGTGAGCCCGATTTTCGTGTTCGGATAATACTGCGCGACCCAGTCTTTCATGCGCGGAACGAGCTTGACGGGTGCGTTTATCCAGCTTTCGTCCGTGTAATTCGCGTCCCAGAGCGAGCGCGTCGAACGATTGCGCCGCAACTGCATCGCGCTCGAAACGTCGGTCGTAAATTCGCCGCCCTGCGGGTAATAATGCAGCGTAAAAACGTCTAAAATCCGCCGTCCGTTCTGCGTTTCGTAGTTTTTGAATTGCTGCAGAAGCCACGGCGCATAATCCATATTGCCGTGCGCGGCGCGGTCCGGGTATGTCCAATTGTGACCGGGCGCGTACCATTGGTCGTAGCCCGAATAAAGAAAACCGCTCCAGCCCCATTCTTCCGGTCCGAGAATCTGCGCGTTCGGGTCTTGATTTTTAATCATCGCGCCGTAGTCGCGCATTCGCGTGTAAACTTCGTCCATCGTTGCGCCCACAGGCGCGACGTCGCGGTGCGTCGAAAACCAGATTGAATGCTCGTTGTCGAGAATGTAATAGCGCAGCCCGTTGTTCTGGGCGTCGCCCCAGCGACCGATTAGATGCTGAACCCACGATTGCTGAAACGCGACCGAGTTCGGCACGTTGGCGTCCGTTTTGTCGTTGCCGGTGACGTTTTGCCCGTTGGTGCGGACGCCATTTCCGGCGTCTGGAAACCACTGCGCGTCGCTGCCGGTCTGCGCGCCGTATTTCGAGATGGAAAAGCTCGACAGTTTTTCGCGGTTCGCTCCGACCCTCGCAATCCAGTCGATAATCGGCACGGTCAGCATCGGGAATGCGTTGCCGTTTTTACTGTTTTGAATAAACGTGTCGCCGATTTCGCCCGGCGTGTTCGCGCCCGCGATGCTCTCGAAATACCAATCGTTCGCGCGGTTGTCGGCGTTCAGCTGCCAGTTATAGCGCGACGTATTGTTTCCGCCCTGACGATTTAAGGGCGCGTTCAAGTCCAGAAGCTGCTCGGGCGTCGCGTAAGCCGTGCCGTAAATCAGCGGATTTATCGCGTGGCGATTCAAACCGGCGTCAACCTGAATCAGAACCGAGCTCGAAGGCGGCGGCGGCTGAGTGCCGCTGATTAGCGTGATGTCGTCAACATAAAACGCGGCTTGCGTCGTGCCGCTTCTATCCTGAATCCAGAAGCCGTCCATTATTGAACTCGAACTCATTCCGAGCGCGGCGAGCGGAATCGTGATTTGCTGCCACGAATTTGTTAAAGCATTCAAATTGAACGCGGTTTGCGCGCTCCCGCCCGAAATCGCGTTGACTTGAAGCTGCTGCCCGCCGTTTGCGCCGCCGTGAATCCAGAACGAAAGATGCGTGTAATTGGCGGTCGAAAACGCGGCGTGGTGCATGTAAAACGCCTGCCAGCCGGCGGTCGAAGTGACGCTCGCCGAAGCCGTTCCGCCGTGTACCGTTGATTGATTGCTCAAATTGACCTGCGCCCAGCTCCAGTTTTCCCAGCCGTTTTGCAGGGAATCGGTGTAAACCGGTTGATTCTGCGCCGCGGCGGTCGAAAATAACCAAAAGACAGAAAAGAAAGATAATACGAAACTGAAAATCAAACGATTTTTTGAAAAATTTTTAAGCATATATTTTAGTTCAGGGGGAAGTTTTTTCAGCAGCTCTTTTGGTTAGATTTCAATCTGTAATAATTATCTCGTTTTCCGCCGCCGGAAATCAAGCACTATTTTGGCGCCGCCGGGCTTTTTATTTTTGGAAAATTCGCCCGCGCGTTACAACCGGAACACGCGCTCGGACATCTTTTGAGATATGAAAAAAGATTTTCTCGATTCCATCAACGTAAAATCGCCGTGCAGTGAAAGCTGGGATGAAATGACGGGCAGCGACGCGGTTCGGTTTTGCTCGCACTGCGCGAAAGACGTTCACGACTTATCGGCAATGACGCGTCAAAGGGCGGAAAAACTCGTCAAAGATTCCAACGGGAAAATCTGCGTCCGGTACGTTAAAACGCCGCAAGGCAAACTCTTAACCGCGCCGCCGAAGTTTACGCAAATCAAGCGTCAGGCGCGCGTTGCGGCGGGCGCTCTCGCCGCTTCGCTGGCGCTTTCGACGCTTGCATACGCGCAGGGCGAGCCAGTCAAACCTAAAGAAAATCAGGCGCAAAACGTCAAAAATAAATCTAAAACGAGCGAAACGAGGAAAGATTTTTCAGTGATTTCGGGAACGGTAACGGATTCGAGCGAAGCCGTCATTCCAGGGGCAAAAGCAACTCTGCGCGACATAAATAATCTTAAAGTGCGACACACCGTAACGGACGAAAACGGTTTTTATGAATTCGCGGAGGTTGAGCCGGACATTTATGAAATCGAGGTGGAATTCGCCGGATTTAAAAAGTCCGTGCTGGAAAATATCACGGTCGCGGAAAACGTGAAGCTTGAGCAATCAGTGGTTTTGGACGTTGCCGAGACAACCGTGGGATTAGTCGTAATAGACGAAGAGGTGAGAGACGCGACCGAAACGAAAATCAACCGGAACATTCAGCAGCAAGAAATTTTAGAGCTGCCGAGAAACAGCCAGACGTTCACGATTGGGCTGATTGCGAGCGGCTGTCCGGCAGAAAAGCCGAAGCCGGAAAAATCCAAAAAGGCTAAAAAAAAGCGAAACTAACGAATTTGCCTTTTTCCGCAAAACTCCTGTATCATCTCTCTTGGTATTTTATGAACGCCTTGGTTCGATTTAATAACGACGATAATTGAGTGGCGAGAGCGCAAATAATTCACGCGTTCCGCCTTTCGTTTGTTAAAAAATCGAAAGGCGTTTTTTATTTTGCTTAATAATATTTTGAAAGAATTTTTATGTTGGACGTTTTAGGAAATTTGGAAAAAACTCATTCGTGCGGCGAGCTGCGCGAAACGGATGTCGGAAAGCAGGCGGTGCTGATGGGCTGGGTCGCGAAAAAACGCGACTTCGGCGTGTTCACGTTTATCGATTTGCGCGACCGCGACGGCATCACGCAAGTGGTCGTCTCGGAAGAAACCAACCGCGAAGCGCACGCGAAAGCGAAATCCTTGCGCGGCGAATACGTCGTCGCGGTTCGCGGCGAAGTTTTCTCGCGCGCCGAAGGCACGCATAACGCGAAGCTCGCGACCGGCGACATCGAAGTTCACGTCCACGAGATTTTGATTCTGAACGACGCGAAAACCCTGCCTTTCGAGCTTGAAAAAGCGGGTTCGCAGAATCTCGCCTCGGAAGATTTGCGGCTCAAATATCGCTATCTCGATTTACGCCGCCCGCGCCTGCAGCACAATATCATTATGCGCGCGCGGATGGTTTCAAAGATTCGCGAGTTTATGGATTCGTGGGGCTTTATCGAAATCGAAACGCCGATTCTGCTGAAATCGACGCCCGAAGGCGCGCGCGATTTTATCGTCCCGTCGCGCATTCACAGCGGCAAATTTTTTGCGCTCCCGCAATCGCCGCAGATTCTTAAACAAATCACGATGATTGCCGGTTTCGACAAGTATTATCAAATCGCGCGCTGCTTTCGCGACGAAGACCTGCGTGCCGACCGCCAGCCGGAATTTACGCAATTGGACGTTGAAATAAGTTTTGCGAACCAGGAGATGGTTTATCGCCTGCTCGAAAATCTGTACGGGGAACTGTTCAAGCTGATTGGCGCTGAGCTGCCCGCGCGCTTTCCGCGCATGACTTATGCGGAAGCGCTGCGCCGGTACGGCTCGGACAAGCCGGATTTGCGGTTTGAAATGGAATTACAGGATTTGTCCGAAAACCTGAAAGACACCGATTTTGCGCCGTTTGCGAACGTTCTGGAACAAAAGGGCGAAATCAAGGCGCTGGTCGCGAAAGGCAAGGCTGATTACTCGCGCAAACAGCTCGACGAATTGCAGGAGTTTGCGAAACGCTACGGCGCGGGCGCGCTGGCGTGGATAAAACTGGGCGAATCCGAGACGACTTCTTCGCTGCTGAAAGTTTTGGGCGAAGCGAAAATCGAAGAACTGGCGCGGGCGGCAAAAGCGGAAAAAGGCGATGCCTGTTTAATCGTTGCCGGTCGTAAATCGGTCGTCGCGGCGGCTTTGGGCGCGCTCCGTCTGGAAGTCGCAAAGCGCGAAAGCCTGATACCGCGCGACACGTTCAAACCGCTTCTGGTCATCGATTTTCCGATGTTCGAGCACGACCAGGATTCGGACACATACGCGGCGGCGCATCATCCGTTTACGTCGCCGATGGACGAGGATTTGGAGCTGTTCCGCACCGCCATCGAAGACGAATCGCAGCATCACTTGCTCGGCAATGTCCGCGCCAAAGCCTACGACGCCGTGATTAACGGCATCGAGGTCGCGGGCGGTTCGATTCGTATTCACCAGCGCGAAGTGCAGGCGTTGAACTTCAAAGCGCTCGGACTTTCACCGGAAAAAGCCAGAGAGCGCTTCGGATTTTTCCTCGAAGCTCTGGAATACGGCACGCCCCCGCACGGCGGTTTCGCCGCCGGAATTGAGCGAACATTGATGGCGCTCCTGCAAAATGACAACATCCGCGATTTGATTGCGTTTCCGAAGACCGCTTCGGCGCAGGATTTGATGATGGATTCGCCGGGCGAGGTTGACGAAGCGCAATTAAAAGAACTCGGAATAAAAATCGTCGAGTAAAAACAAAGAGGCAAAGTGAAATTTTACTTTGCCTCTTTGCTTTCAAATCCGTAATAAGCGATTAAACTCGCGCCGCAGGAATTGAGTCTGATTTTTGTTTTTCGATTGCGGTAAACCGTGTAAGTTCGGTTTATTTTACAATCGTTATTATTCGCACTGATATCGGCTTTAAGTTTAATTTTTGCCTGGTTTTTGCCCGCCGCAAACGCTCTTCCGGAAATATCATAGCTGGAATAAATGAATTTGGCGCATTCCGGCTTCTCAGGAAATCCGCATTCGCTGACCATTCCGCCGCCGGCATCGAATTTTCCCTTCGAAGTTTTGTTTATCGGAAATTCCAATTTATCAAAAGAATCCTTCGTAGAAAGTGAAAACACAACAATGATGACTTCTCTGGGTTTCGCGCGTTTTTGTGCAAACGTTTCATTTGTGCCAAAATGTGAAGCGAAAGCTATAATTAAAAGTAAGCTGAAAAATTTTTTCATAAATTTAGTTTGAAAGCGGCGAGCTTTTAGAAAGATGAAAGAGGTTATCTGAGCGTTGCTTCGGGCAGCTTAAAAATCTTGAACTAAAGCTGAAAGTCGGTCGTAAATTTTAGAGTCATGGCAAAGAAAAAATTCGATACCAATCCGCTTGACCCCGATTTCCCGAAAAAGACGGCGTTTGAACCGCAGCCGCAGGAAACGCAGACTTTGTCGAACAACGGCGCGGCGGATACGAATCAATTTGAAACGTCGCCCGTCATGGAAGAACCGGCAACGCGCAAGTTTGACGAAGCGAATTTTAATCAATATCAATCGCCCTACTCGGGGCAAAACGTGCCGTCGCCGTACCAGCCGCCGCAGCCGCTCTACGCGCAGAACGACCGCAGCCGCAAGGTCGCGAAAGTCGGGTTGCCGGAAAACGTTCTGACGGCGCTGCCTTACGTGCCGTTTTATATCGGTCTGATTGTCGGTCTGCTGGCACTGTTTTTCGTGCCGAAATCCGAAGCGAAAGTGCGCTTTCACGCGGCGCAGGGCGTTGCCGCGCACCTCGCGATTCTGGTTATCAGCGCGATTTTGGGCGGTTTGAGCAACATCACGAACCTGGCGCACGCGGGCGAGACGATTTTTAATATCGTGACGACCGTGATGCTCGTCATTTTTGCGATTAAAGCGTTTCAGGGCAAGCCGATTCACATCGAAGCGGTTGACGATTTGACCAACTGGCTCGAAGACAAAATCAAGCCGAGCGAATAAAATTTTTCGACGCGAGGATAAAGTTTTATGTTCTGTTCGACCTGCGGAAATTCCGTTAATGAAAACTTGAATTACTGTAACGTCTGCGGCGCGAAAATCATCAAAGGCACGCTTCCGGTGCGTGCCGCTTCGCCCGCGTCGGTGCTTTCGATTGCCGTCGGATTTTTCGGCACGGCGGGTCTTTTGGGTTTTATCGTAATTCTCAAAGTTTTGCTCGAAAGCCGGCTCGACCAACCGGCGATTCTGATGATTTTAGTCGCCTATCTCGTGACGCTTTTTCTGATTTGCGCGGTGCTCGTCGGACAGCTCTGGAGTTTTTCGGGCAGCAGCGCGAAAACGGAATTTAATCAAGCGCCCGAAGATTACGCACCGCCGAAACAGATGCGCGCCGTCAGCACCAATCAGCTCGAAGAACCGGCAGCGCCGTTTATCGGAAGCGTCACGGAAAACACGACCCGAACCTTCGACAAAGTTCCGCTCAAAGACAATTGATTCGATTTCGAAACCCGGGGTTTCCGGATTGTTGTTCATACGAAAAAACCAATCTAAAATCTAAAATCAAGCGGCGCTTTCCGCCGGCGTCAATTCTCTTTCCCTTCGCAGTTTTAAAAGCGCCGTAATGACAAGGTAAATCGCCAATGAAATCAGCGCGAGCGACGCGCCGCCGTTGACGAGCCTGATGTCGAAACCGGTTGACGCGCGAAAGTTTCCGATGACCAGACTGACCAAAGCCCAGAGCGTAATCGTCAGGACGAAAAGCATCGGCAAAAGAGTAAACGCGATGCGCTTGCGCGCCGTGTGCAGCCAGACCGTTATGGAAAGCAAACTGAGCGCCGCGAGAAGCTGGTTCGACGCGCCGAACAGCGTCCAGAAGTCGAGGTAAGAGCCGGATTTGGCAAAAAATATCAGTAGAAACGGCAGCGCGACCGTGGCGAGCGTGCCGACAATCGCGCCGATTCTGCCTTTGAGACCGAAAAGCTCCTGCACGATGTATCTGCCCAATCGCAAAGAAACGTCCAAAGTATCGAAAACAAACGTCGAAAAAGCCATCGCGCCGAAGGTTATCGCAAACGGCAGGTTTTGTTTGCCGATAATCAGGGTCAGAAAATTGCCGATGCCGTTGCCGTAAATCTTGCCCGGCGAAACGCCTTTTGCGGCGTCCGAGGCGATAATCATGATGGTCACCAGAGCGATGAACGCGACGAAACCTTCTGCCAGCATCGCGCCGTAACCGACCGCGTGCGTGTGCGTTTCCTTGTCAATCTGCTTCGAGGTCGTTCCCGAACAAACCAATCCGTGAAAGCCCGAACACGCGCCGCACGCAATTGTGACGAACAAAAACGGAAAAAGCATGCCGGTCATTCCGCCCACGTCGAACGATTTAAAGGCGGGCTGGACGATGTCGTAACCGCCGAAAAAAACGCCGATACAGCCGACGGCAATCGCCGTATAAAGCACGAATCCGCCCAGATAACCGCGCGGCTGCAAGAGTGCCCAGACGGGCACGAGCGACGCGACGACGCAGTAAATCAAAATCAGAACCGACCACGAAAGATGGTCGAGCAGCAAGAGGGTCGAAAACTTCGTGCCGAGATAAGAAAGCGCGAAAGTCGCGGGCACAAAGATAATGGTTGAAAGCCAAAGCGGCGGTTTCAGGAATCGCTCAACGAGCCCGAGAACGATTGAAAGCCCGAGATACAAAACCGACGCAATCGCGACCGCGCCGCCGGGATTAAAACGCGTTTCGCCGATTAAAGATTCGTCGCCCGCAACGAAAGTCCCGGCGGTAATATCGGTAAAGGCGACAATGACGTAAACGAGTGCAATCCAGATAAACGCCATCATCGCGCGACCGGCGCCGTTGCCGAGTTTTTCGCGCGTGATTTCGGCGATTGATTGCGCGCCGTGCCTGACGCTTGAGGCAAGGGTTGAAAAATCATGCACCGCGCCGATCAGGACGACGCCGAGCGCAATCCATAAAAGACACGGCAGCCAGCCGAACGCCTGACAAGCGAGAATCGGTCCGGCAATCGGTCCGGCGGCGGCGATTGCCGAAAAATGCTGTCCGAACAGGTAAAAAGGCTTGGTCGGCACAAAATCTTCGCCGTCGTTGACCGCGTTCGCCGGCGTTTCGCGGCGGTTGTCGAGCGTGAATTGTTTTGCAATCCAGCGACCGTAGGCGAAATACCCGAAAACGAGCCACAAAAGAAAGACAATTGCCAGAACAGTCAGCATAAAAATTTTCTCCGAATTTAAGGTTTTAAAAAGAGTTGAAGCGAAACAAATTTACGATATTTTGCAAGGAAAGAGCAAATTGACGGATAAAATTTTAGCCGCGAAATCCCTGGTTCATTCGCGGCTAATTTTTCTCTTTAGCGCTTCTGATTTATCATTCATCTATGAACAACGAAAAATCTTTGCAGGAAATCTTCGCACCCGAGGGAATTTGTTTCGGCTGCGGCGCGGCAAACGAAAAAGGTTTGCGAATCCGCAGTTTTCCGTCTGAAACCGGCGAAGAAGTGACGGCTGTCTGGCACGCCGACGTACATCATCAGGCGTTTCCCGGAATGCTCAACGGCGGAATCGTCGGCGCGCTGCTCGATTGTCATTCAAATTGGACAGCCGCTTATTTTTTGATGAAACGCGACGGTAAAACCGAACCGGACTGCACCGTGACGGCGGATTTTCACGTCAGGCTGAGGCGACCGACGCCGTTCGACGTGCCGATTTATCTGAAGGCGCGCGTTGTCGAATCGACTGAGGATAAAGCCGTCGTCGAAGCCGAATTGATTGCCGGCGAAAAGGTTTGCGCGACCTGTCGCGGCACGTTTGTCGCGGTCAAAGAAGGTCATCCGGCGTATCATCGCTGGTGAATTTATGAAAGCTGAACAGGACGCTTACGGCAGACAACTGTTGGCGCAATACAACGCGCAGACGCCGACGGTCGAAATCATCGAGCGCGACGATAATTACATCGACACCGGCTCGCACGCGGGGCTCTATTTTACGGAATATGCCGAATGGTCTGAGCTTGAGAAGCAGGCGATTTCGAGGGCGCGCGGCAGAATTCTCGACATCGGCTGCGGTGCGGGTCGGCACTCGCTTTATCTTCAGGCAGAAGGCTTCGACGCGACGGGAATCGACAATTCGCCGGGCGCAATCAAGGTTTGCAAATTAAGAGGCTTGAAAAAAGCGCTTGTCAGACCGATTGGCGAAATTGATAAATTCAGGGTCGATTCTTTCGATACGATTTTAATGCTCGGCAATAATTTCGGGCTGTTCGGCGACGCGGAAAATGCTCGCCTGATTCTCGAAAAAATGTCGCGCATCACCGCGTCCGAAGCACAAATCATCGCCGGAACGCGCAATCCTTACGTGACGGACAAAAAAGAACATCTCGAATATTTACGCTTTAACCAGCGGCGCGGGCGGATGGCGGGACAAATAAGATTTCGCATACGCTACGGCAAAGCGGTCAGCGAATGGTTCGATTATCTGTTTGTTTCGCCGGACGAGATGCGGAAGATTTTGAAAAAAACGGATTGGCAGGTCAAAGAATTTTTGAATTCCGAAGGCGCGGGCTATTTTGCCGTCATCGAGAAGAAATCTTAAAAATTACAAAATCCTGCCGATTTGTTTTTGATAATCTCGGGTCAAACCCAATCGTTCGAGCCAGAGCGTTTGTTCGTGCATCAACAGCGGCAGATAAACAACGTCCGAAAGCGCGTAATTGACAAGCTCGTCCGTCCAGATGCGGTTCCAGTTTTTCGTAAACTGGGCGCGCTGCGATTTGTCCAAATCGACCGCGAAATAACGGTAGAGCGTTTCCGCCAAACTGACGGATTGCCCCGCGCCGCGCGTTAAAACTTTTTCGGCGAGCATCGTGCAAAAGACGTTTTCGGTCTGAAAGCCGTTTTCGCGCAGGAATTCGAGGTCGAATCTCGCGTTGTGAAAAACTTTTGTGATGTTCGGATTCGCCAGTATTTCTTCGAGTTTTCCCAGGCGGACGCCTTCCGAAACGGGGACTAACACGCTGAAATCGCCGTCGGAAAACTGCACGCTGAACAGTTTTCCGCTTCGTGCCGAAAGCGAAGATGTTTCCGTATCACAGCCTAAAGTTTGCGCTTCCCGGAGTCTTTCGTAAGCCGTTTGCGTGTCTGCCGCGTTTCTGACAACTAATGTATCCACGTCTTAAATTGTAACAAAAAAGATTTTGGATTTAAGACTTTGGGTTTTGGATTGAGTAATTTTAACGCACAATTTCCGAGGTTTGAAGTGGTTCGCGTTTCCGTCGTTTTTGCTATATTCTATAAGGCGAATATGAGCGGAAAATTAACCGAAATCGAAGCCCGAATCGTCGGTTCGCTGGTTGAAAAACAACTGACGACGCCCGAATATTACCCGTTGACTTTGAACGCGCTGGTTGCCGCCTGCAATCAGAAAACGAACCGTGAGCCGGTTGCGAGTTACGACGAAAAAACCGTCATGGGCGCGCTCGACGATTTACGCGATAAAAACATCGTCTATGTTTTTTACGGCAGCACGAGCCGCGTCCCGAAATACAAGCATATTCTGCCGGACGTTTACGAGCTTGAGCCGTCGGAAACCGCCGTGATGTGCGTCCTGATGCTGCGCGGACCGCAAACCATCGGCGAGCTCAGAGAAAGAACCGGCAGGCTTTACGATTTTCGCGATTTGAATGATGTCAACGAAACGCTCGAAAATCTGATAAAGCGCGAAGACCCTTTAATTGTGCGGCTCGAACGCGCGCCCGGACAAAAAGAAGCCCGCTACGCGCATCTCTTGTGCGGCGAAGTCACGTCGTATCAACCGCCGGAAAGGACCGTTTCGCGCGGCGCTGGCTCGGACGAACGCCTCGAAAAGCTCGAACAGGAAATAGAGAGTTTAAGAACCGAATTAGGCGCGTTCCGGCAGGAATTTGACGATTTCAAAAAACAGTTTGAGTAAAAAAAATAGGGTTTCTCAATCTCTCGAGAAACCCTGACGGTCTAAAACCCAACTAATTACCAATTCAAAATCAATAATTAGAAATCGAAACGAATCGCAAACTGCAGCTCGCGCGGAGCGCTTGCCGTTGTCGTAATCTGTCCGAACGTGGTTCTGCTGTTAATGTTCGCGCTCGGCAAGCCGAAGACGTTGTGATTGAAAACATTAAAAGCATCCGCACGAATTTGCAGGCGCGTGCCTTCCCACGGCAGGCGGAAGTTCTTCTGAAGTCCTAAATCGAGATTCCAGAAGCTCGGTCCGCGCAGGATGTTGCGTGCGCCGACTTCGCCGTTCTGAACGTTGCGGAACGACGCCAGGGCGGCAGTCGGGTCGGCAAAGAACTGAATATTGCCGTTGACTTCATTGAGGCTGCCCGAAATAGCATTCGCGTTGCCGCTGTAAGCCGCCGGGCTGTCGAGCACGAAGCCGACCGGGAACGAACCCGTGTTGGGACTAAACGGCAGACCCGAACGGTAAGTGTAAATGCCGGAAAGCTGCCAGCCGCCGATAAAGGCGTCGACAAAGCCGTTAGCATCCTTACCGAAATATTTTCCGTGTCCGAAGGGCAATTCCCAAATGCCGTTGACGTTAATCAAGTGGCGAATGTCGAAGTCCGACGGTCCCGAACAAAGGTCGGGATTGCGAAGGTCGCAGATCAATCCGCCGAAAACCGTGTTCGCAACGCTCGAATTGTTGTCGGTCGAGTGCGAGAACGTGTAGTTAAAGTCGAATTGATAGCCCTGCGAGAAGCGTTTCTGCAAGCTGACCAAAATGCCGTTATAATCCGATTTTCCAAGATTGGTTACGTAAGCGTTGGTCGAAAACTGTCCGCTCAAACCGACGTTGGAATTCAGCAATCCATTGGCGAAAAGCGCCTGAACCGTGTCCGAAGCGTCGCCGATGCGATTGAGACTGCCGAAGAAACGGCTGACGATTCGCGTACAGGAAAGACCGAAGACCTGTGCGCACGTTCCGCCGTAGTTGGCGAGCGCCGCCGCGTTCATCTGGTTTTCAAGAAACGGCTGGTTGGTGACCTGCGTCGAAGGTACGCCGGCAATCAGCTGCGATTGAACGGCATTAAGCGCCGTGAGCAGGAACTGTCCCGAAGCCGGGTCTTTGAAGTCCACGATCTGCGCCGCATCCGCCTGCGTGAACAACTTGCGTCCTATTCTTCCGACGTAGGAAACGTCGAGCAGGAAGTTGCCGGGCAATTCACGCTGAATGCCGATGCTGTACTGATAGGAGAACGGCGTTTTGAAGTTCTGGTCAATCGCGTAGTTGGTCGCGCCGACGGCGTTGCCGAACGGAACGCCGTCCGAAACGAAGGGCGTATTCGGATTGGTGACGACCGGCGCCGTGTTCTGGACGGGAAGCGAATTGATGCCGGTAAAGCGCGGGTCGGTCAGGAGCGCGACACGCGGGTCGGTATCACCGAACGAAGTGTTCTGCGAAGCGTCGAACAGGTACGAAACCTGGTCGCCGATAAAGGTCAGACCGCCCGAAACGCGTTCGAAAACGCGCGACGCGCCGCCGCGGATAACCATCTTGCGGTCGCCGAAGATAAAGCCTAAAACACCGTCTCTGAACGACGGATTATAGGCGAATCCGACACGCGGACCGAAGTTGTTCTTATCGGTTTTGTAATACGGACGACCGTTGTTTTTCTTACCGATCAATGAATAGGTCAAAAACGGTTCAGCCGTATCGCCGCCGATTCCCGCCAAGCCGTTCGACACACGGCGAGCAAACAATTCGTCGAGATTGACGTCGTTCGCTGCCTGAAAACCGTTGGCTTCGTAGGGTGACGGGTAATATTGATAACGAACGCCGAGATTGATGGTCAAATCATTGCGGATTTTCCAGTTGTCCTGGACGTAATATTCGTATTCGTTGTAACGGAAATCACGTTCTTTGCCGGTTCCGGGCGAGAATGCATTTCCGCTGACGCCGTAGTTATAGTTTGTGTTGATGGTTCCGATGCGTCCCAGAAGAAACGCGAACGCGCTATCGTATGCCTCCGTAGGGGTCGTGTCCTGAAGAATCGTCGTCGGGCGAAGCGTTTCGTCGAGCGCGTCCGTGTTGCCGCCGAGCCCGACACCGACGAAGTTGAAGTCGTTGATCAAGCCGGAGCGCGAGCGAATCGGTTTGATCGAAAAGCCGAGCTGCAAATCGTGCGACGCGATGCGGTAGCTGACGTCGTCGCGAATGGTCGGCGTATCGACGATGCGACTCTGCTGACTGATATCGGCGAACGGATCCGAAAGCGGACCGAACGTGAAAATGTTCGGGAACGCGGGTTGGAAAGGAGCCAAAAAGGTCAAATCCGAGCGCGAGTTGCCGAAGGTGAACTGGTTGGTGAGTCTATCGCTGATAACCCAGGTGTGTCCGATTGCCAGCGAATAGTCTCCGGTTTTAATTTGTCCCGATTCGGGGTCGCCCGGAAATTGCTGGGCAACCGTGTTGACCGTATCGGTCTGCAGCGCGCGAACCAGACTCAGTCTGCCGAAGATTCTTTGTTTATCGTTGATGTTGGCGTCGATGCGCGTCGTGTAGGTGTTGTCCGCACGCGCTGACGGTGAATTGAAGCGGAATCCGCCGGTATTGATGCCGTCGCCGAGCGTTAAATCGTTGGGCAGCGGATAACGGCTGTTGATCAGGCTCAAAAGCGCCTGATTCGGACCGGTGCCGCGCGGGTCGAGCCCGGCGACCTGCGACGGCGTCAGAATCGTAATGCACTGCGGAGTCGTATTTAAGCGGCTCGCTGACGTGCAGCCCGGATTGTCGTTGATGAATCCTAATCCGCCGTTGCGGAAATGCTGAAGCGGCACGATGCGGGCGTAAGAAACGCCGCGCGCGTCGCGTCGTCCTTCATAGTTGAAGAAAAAGAAAAGCCGGTCTTTACCGCTTGAGAAAAACGAATCGTTCGGGTCTCGTTCGCCGAATCTCGGAATCGGAATCGGACCGCCGAGGCTGCCGCCGAACTGGTTACGCGTCAACTGCGGGCGTTCGACACCGCTGCGGTTGTTGAAAAAGCTGTTTGCTGCGGTTGCCGCCGTGCGGTTGTATTCGTATAAAGCGCCGTGAAACTCGTTCGTCCCGCTGCGGGTGACGATCTGAATCTGACCGCCCGCGCTGCGACCTTCCGACGAGTTCGGATTGGTCGTGACGGCACGAAATTCCTGAATCGCGTCAATCGGCGCGTTGCCGACCGTCGCAAACGCCTGTCCGGTCGCCTGGTCGTTGGCGTCGATGCCGTCGACGGTAATGTTGCCCTGGTCGGCGCGCGAACCGGTGACCGAACCGACGCGGTTGGTCGAACCGGTGCCGACGTTGTTGCCGACGACGCCGGGCTGCAAGCCGATTAAGGCTGCCGGCGAGCTGCGAATCTGAATCGGAAGCTCGCGCAATTGGCGCTGGTCGATAACGTTGCCGATACTCGCATCGGTCGTATTCAGCGTATCGCCCGGCGCGGCGACGACTTCGACCGTTGCGCCGACTGCTCCGGCGGACAAAACCGCGTTCTGCGTTTCGGTTTTGCCGACGCCGAGCGCGATGTCCGAAATAGCGAACGTTTGAAAGTTTGCAATCGTGAAAGTCAATCTATATCCTTCTCCCGGCGGAACGTTTGAAAAGATATAAACGCCCTGGTCGTTTGTTTTGGTTGTAAGTTCTTTGGAAGTTTTGGTGTCCGCGAGCAGAACGTCTACTCCGGGAATGACTGCTCCGGTCGCATCGGTGACAACTCCGGTCACGCCTGATACCGACTGAGCATTAACGAAAATTGGGAATGCCACAAATATTAAAGACATTGCCAATAGAATATTTACAGAGTTTAATCGTCGCGTTAGATTTCTAACTAAGCCGTCAAATCTACCGACGTATTGAATTTTCAATTTACCCATATTACTCCTTGCTTATAATCCCTATGTCTTGCTTGTTTTGGAAGCCCGAAAACAGGCATCCCGAGTTGAAAACATTTTCTGTCCGAAACCGTTTATGCCTGCGAATCTTCAATAAAGCTCGCGCAAAATTTGAACGGGTTTGATTTTCAAAATAAACAGAATGTTTTTATCTCGATTGTGAAGAGAAGCAACAACTATTCCCCAAATTAAGAACTCGTAAATCCTTTTTAGAACAAAGAGTTAATCGCTTAAGTAATATTTTGATATTTTTAAATTTCTAAATTTTTGGATTTTTTCTCAAGATTTGTATAAACGGCGCGGCGGTCGGAAAAAAATAAAAAGGAGAAAGACTGAATCTTTCTCCTTTTTTAGCGATTATAAATTTGTGCGCCTTGCAGGCTATAAATTATCATTCCAAAATAACACGCCTGTTTAATCGATAACCTCGGACGCTCCCGATTTACAATGCGCCGGGGGATTTTTAATCTTCGCGGCTGCGGTAAACGCCGATGCGTTTCTGGACGAGTTTTTCGATGTCCATCGGCACGCCTTCGCTGCGCGCCTGGCGAATGAATTCGGCGTTGATGTTGAAGATTTTCATCTTCACGAGCTGTTCGATGCTCGCATCTTGAAAGCCTTCGGCGCGAACTTCCGTAATGAATTCGGGCGTAATCTTAAAGATTCGCATTTTGACGAGCGATTCGAACGGTTCGTTTGAAAAACCTTTCGCCGCCACGTCGCGCACGAATTCGGCGTCAATCTTGAAAATCTTCGCTTTGACCAAATCTTCAAACGTCAGGTTCTGAAATCCGCTGTCCTTCATCTCGCGCGCGAATTTGCCGTCAACCTTGAAAATCGCCGCTTTGAAAAGGTCGTCAACGTCTAATTTACCGAAGTTGGACGACAATAAATCGTCGGCGAGCGCGGTCGTCACGTTGAGCGTCGCGGCAGCAAACAGGCGATCTAAAGCATTGTCTTCCTCGCTGAATTTTGTGTTTTTTGATTTTTCGAAATCGAAGCCGCGCGATTTCATCGCGTCAACAAAGCTTTGATTGCCGGTAAACGTGAAAGTTCCCGCGCCCTTGCCGTTTGTAAACGTGGCGTCGCAATCAATCGTGCCCGCTTCGCGGACGAGGCTGAACCGGACTGCGCCGCCCGCCAAAGCCTGCTCGCGCGTTAAGCCTTTCAACTCTGAATAGGCAAAACTCGAACTCATATTATTGCGACCGCCATTTATGCTGTCACGCGAAAAAGAAAGTTGAATTTTGTCGCCGTCTTTGGCTTTAACTTCGGCTCGACACGTGCCGGTCAGGGTGTTTTGCGCGACGATAACGTAGTTTCCGATGACGATAACGATAAGGGTTAGAAGTGAACTGAATAAAGTTTTTGAAATTTTCGACATAAAAGCCTCTCCTTGGAAAAAAATGTGTTTTTTAAATACAGACATTAGGAAAACACCACAAGGAAATTTTTTGTGACAAAAATTTTTAAGAAATTCAAAACGGAAAATGAAAAGTGGAAAATTATGGATTCCAAGTAATTTTCCGTTTTCCATTTTCCGTTTTCCATTAAATTAAACGCCCGCCATGTCCCATTTTTTGACGATGTCGATAATCAGATTGGCGACTTTATCGGTGACTTTTTTGTAGTATTCGTCCGCCTTTTTCTGGTCGAACCGGGGATAGCCCTGACCTTTCTGGTAAAGCCCGATTGACGAGGGAAACGGCACGGCTGCCCACGTTCCGGTCGGCGGATAAGGGGTTGCAAGCTCATCCTTGTAGCGTTCCGCATGGACGAGCGTCGGGTCAATCGCCTGAATAAACGCGGTTTCGTTCAAGCCGGCGTGCCCGCCGTCCTCGCCGAAAACTTCCTTTGTTTCGTCCGACGCAAACGACCACCAATTAATGACCAGCGTGCGAACCTTTTTCTCGCTCGCGACTTCCGCCGCGACCGCCTGCAGAACGGCAGTCTGCCCGCCGCCGTGACCGTTTAGGATGATGATGTTCCGAAAGCCGTTCTTCGCCAAGCCTTCCAAGATTTGTTTGACGAACGGGCGATAAGCGCTTTCGGTAATCTGAAACGCGCCCGGATAAGCTTCCATCGAGCCGGTGATGCCGTAGGGCAGCGTCGGCGCAACAAGGGCGTTGGTGCGCTGCGCGATGGTTTTCGCCATCGCAAACGGCGCCGTATTGTCAGCGCCGTTATTTATCACGCCGTGCGGTTCGAGCGTTCCGGTCGGCAGCAGAACGGTGCTAATCTTTGACGGGACGACTTCTTTAAACTCCATCCAGTTTATCCGTTCCATCTCGCGCGTCGAAACAATATCTTTCGTCTGCTGCGCGCAAACTATAATTTGAAATGCCGCGAGCATCACGGCGATTGATAAGATTCGTTTCATCTTTTTCTCCTGATTTTTATTTGATTTTGTTGTATTTCCGCAGAATTTTCAGCGTCTCGTCAATCGGCAGCGCTTCGACCGTCCGATTTTCCTTGCCTTTCACGGTCACGGCGCGAAACAGCGAATTGTAAATCGCTTCTTCCGTCGCTTCGATAACCGCCAGGAAAAGCGGCGACATTGCATCGTTGGACAACAATTTAACGGTGCGCAAATTCTCGCCCGCTCTGATGCGAGCGTCCGGCGCGGCGGAAAAGGCAATCGCGTAATCGCCGCTGCCGTTCGTCATCGCCGAACCGGTCCGCGCCAGCCCGCTCATCGAACGCGCCGCCATTCTATTCAGCTGCCGCGCGTCGACGGGCGCGTCCGTCGCGATGACGATGATAATCGAGCCGTCCGCCGAATCGTTCAAATCTGCCTTTTTTTGCGAAACCGGCTTTTGCCGCTTCTCCAGCGCTTCCTTCAAAAAATATTTCCCGAGCTCCAGCCCGACCGGCGCGCCGTCAATCGAAAGCACGCCGCCGAAATTCGTCTGCACGAGAACGCCGATGGTGTAGCCGCCGAGCGCGGCGGGAAGTTTTCGCGAAGCGGTTCCGATGCCGCCTTTCCAACCGAAGGCGACCGTTCCCGTGCCCGCGCCGATTGAGCCTTCTTCGACGCGTTCGCTCTGGGCATTTTTGATTGCCGCAAAAACGTCGTCCTTCGCAATAAACCGTCCGCGAATGTCGTTCAAAAAGCCGTCGTTGGTTTCCGCCACGAGCGGGTTGATTGACTGCACCGGTTCGCTGCCCGGAAGTGCGAGCATATAATCGAGCAAAAAATCCGCCGCGCGCGGGACGCTCAAAGTCGAAGTCAGCAGAATCGGCGTTTCGATTTCGCCAAGCTCGTTAACCTGCGTCGAACCGGCTAATTTGCCGAAACCGTTGCCGACAAAAACCGCGCCCGGAACTTTTTCGGCAAATAAATTTCCGCCGTGCGGCAGAACGGCTGTGACGCCCGTGCGAATATTTTCGCCGCGCATAATTGTCGTGTGTCCGACCCGCACGCCTGCGACGTCCGTTATCGAATTGAGCGCGCCCGGCGGCAGGATTCCGATTTTCAATCCCGCTTCGCGGACGCGCGGGCGTTTGTTTTCCGGCATATTTGTCTGGGCAAAAATGCTCGCGTGCATAATAAAGAGAAGCGCGAGCGCAATCGCTTTGTTAAATTTTAATTTCACGAGTTTTCCTTTCGAAATGTTATTTTTTCGGTTTCAGATATTTTTTGCCTTTCAGCTTTTTCGGCAGATAATCTTCCGCCGAATATTTCTCGTAACCTTTGCCGTAGCCGAGATTCTTCATCAATTTCGTCGGCGCGTTTCTTAAATTCAGCGGCACGGGCAGATTGCCGTATTGGCGCGCGTCGTCCAAAGCTTCCATATAGGCTTCATAGGCGCTTTTGTCTTTGGCGCAGTTCGAGAGGTACGCGACGCCGTGCGCCAGATTTATCCCGGCTTCCGGCAGCCCGACCGTTTCGACCGCGCGAAAAACGGCGTTTGCGACCACCAGCGCCGTCGGCTGCGCTAAACCGATGTCTTCGCTGGCGAAAATCACCATTCGCCGCGCGATAAACTTCGGGTCTTCGCCCGCGTCAATCATCCGCGCCAGGTAATAGAGCGCCGCGTCCGGCTGCGAAGCGCGCATCGATTTGATAAACGCGCTGATGACGTTGTAATGCTCTTCGCCCTGTTTGTCGTAGCGCAGAAACTTCGATTGCAGCGTTTCTTTTAAGGTTTCGATATTGATTTCTTCATAAAGCCGCGCGGTATTTTCGAGCATCGTAATCGCCTGTCGCGCATCGCCGTTCGCCATCTGAATCAACCAGTCTTTCGCCTGCGTGTCTAATTTAAAACCGGTGCGGTCGATAATTTCCGCCATATCTTCGCCCGACAATTCTTCGAGCACGAAGACGCGCAGCCGCGACAATAACGCCGGGATGACTTCAAAACTCGGGTTTTCGGTCGTCGCGCCGATTAAAACAAGCTCGCCCGATTCGACAAACGGAAGCAGAAAATCCTGCTGCGCTTTATTAAAACGGTGAATTTCATCCAAAAACAAAACGCGCGGGCTATTTTCTTCGCGCGGACGATTGACGATTTTGCGAATGTCGTCTTTACCGGCGGAAACGGCTGAAAGCTCGTGAAACTCGGCGCGTATCGCGTTTGCGTAAATCCGCGCGAGCGTCGTTTTGCCGGTGCCGGGCGTGCCCCACAGAATAAACGAAAAAATGTGTCCCTGCTCGATGGCGAGACGAAGCGGTTTTCCCTCGCCGACGAGGTGTTTCTGTCCGACGAATTCCGCCAGACTGCGGGGACGAATTTCATTTGCCAGCGGCTGCATATCTTTAAAATATACCAAAAACAAAAAAAGCCGCATCCTTCCGGTAATCCACTTCTCATAATTTACGTTAAAGCAGAAACTAAAACCGGGAAAGCCAGTTTGCGTGAACTGGCTTTCCCGGTCTTCCAAGAGATTAATGTGAGGCGGGTTTTCAGCTTGAGGAGTGAAAAAAAATCGGTTTATTTGGTTTGAATCTTCTTTATGTCCTCGCGCAGTTTTGAAATCGAAACATTCGTCGGGTCAACCTGTTCGAGTTTATCGACCGTTTCCTGCGCTTTGGCGGCATTGCCTTTTTTCGTGTAGGCGACCGTCAAATTCTGCAAAGCCTGCGGGTGATTGATGTCTTTGGCGAGCACGCCTTCAAATTCCGTAATCGCGCGGTCGTAATTTGGCGGGTCGCGAAAAATAAACGTCAAACCCAAATCCGTGCGGACGTTGGCGTCTTCCGTCTTTTTCCCGAGCGCCGCAGAATACCATTTTTCGGCTTCCGCGTAATTGCCGCTGTCGAAATACGTGTTGCCGAGATTGACGATGACCTCGTAATTGTCGGGCTGAATCTTGTTCGCCTGTTTCAGATATTCAATCGCTTTATCGTATTTTTCTATTTGATAATGCAGCTCGGCGGCTTTCATCTGCGCCTCGAAATTGTCGGGCGCCGCGCGGGCTTTTTCGATTGCTTCCTGCACTTCGGGCATTGACGGTCCGTTTTGCGAAGCGTTCGTTGTATTTCCCGAAATGTCCGGATGACCTTCCGGCATATTGGGATTTTGTTTGACGGCTGAATTCGGCGCGATGACCGCCGCTTTTTGATTGACGTTGTTGGCAAACATAAAGCCGATAATCAAGCCTAAAAGAAGTCCGACGATTCCGAATAAAGTGTTTTCCTTGTTCATAGTATTAGTGGTCAGTGGTCGGTGGTCGGTGGTCGGTTATTTGTCTTTTTCTGA
>DASWRC010000200.1:0-25049 GCA_036403375.1 Pyrinomonadaceae bacterium | reverse complement strand
TCATTTCGCACAAGGGCTGTGTGACGGAAGGTTCGGCTTGCTTCGGCTCGATGTTGAAAGTCATTTCGGGAAAGGCGTCGAAAATTTCCTGCAAAGTCGGAACCGTGATGCCGCGACCGCGAAAAGGATAAGTTTTGCCGTCGTCGGGCGAAAATCGAAATCCGGCGTCGAGCTTTTTGATTTCCGCGAGCGTCATTTGATTAATCTGCCCGCTGCCGTCCGTCGTGCGCGCGGCGTCCGGGTCGTGCACGACGACGAGTGTGCCGTCCGCGGTCGAATGAACGTCTAATTCCAGAACATCCGCTCCAAGCGCGGCGGAATATTTAAAGGCTTCGAGCGTATTTTCGGGATAGAGTCCGCCGCCGCCGCGATGAGCGAAAACGAGCGGACGGGAAATTTCACGTTGAAAAATAGCGCGCACGGCGGCGGGTTTTCCGGTCTGCATAGCAAGGTAAAAATAAATCCCGGCGAAGATTAAAATAACGCCGAGAACAAAAAAACTGAACCATTTGAGAATTTTGCTGAAAATCTTTTTCATCCGAATAATTGTCCGCGAATGAACATATTATAGATGTTTTTAACGGGGAAATCTTTGGACAGTTTTTTTGAGCTGAAAAACTTAGCGCCCCGGCGGGCTTGGCGGGAAACAATCATTATTTCCCGCTAAGCCGCCGGGGCGCTAAGAACTGACTCATTTCAAGTTTACTTTCCGGTTAACTCTTTCGCTAAACTTTCGGCGTCGTAGAGTTTCCTGAGGGCTTCGAGAATTCCGGCGCTGTGGACGGCGACGGCGCGCGAGCCTTCTTCTTCTTCGATGTACCAGTAGCGGTTCGAGAGTTTTTGCAGATTACTGTCGAAATTAATGCCGACAAATTCCGCGTTGCGGTTGATGACGGGCGAACCCGACATTCCGCCGATGGTGTCCGCCGTGTAAACGAAATTAATCGGCGTCGCAAGGTTTACTTTATCGCGCCGTTCGAGCCAGCGCGGCGTCAATTGGTAAGGCATCACGTTGCCGAAACCTTCGGCACGGTCGTATAAACCAAAAAACGTCGTTTTATACGGCACGAGCGTCGTGTCTTCCTCGTAGCCTTTGACTCTGCCGTAAGTCACGCGCAGGTTAAAATTCGCGTCCGGCGCAATCGTTCTGCCGTAAGCGGCAAAACGCGCTTTCGCGATTTTTTCGCCCGCGCCCGCTTCGACGCTCAGGATTTTTTCTTCGTTCCACGCGCGCAGCTCGCGCGCGACGGGTTCGACGCGTTTTGCCAAAGCAATCATCGGGTCGGTCGATTTGGCAATCGCGTCGGCGCCGCCTTCGAGCAGTGCTTTGCGCTCATTAACGTCTTTCAGCTTCGTTTCGCTGACGGCGCGCTTGACGACTTCCGCCGGCTGCGCGTCGCCGATTGCCGCTTTGATAAACGGGTCGTTTGCGCCGAGCGCGGCTTTGGCTTCTTCGAGCCACGCGGTTAAAGATGCTTCTTCAAGCTCCGTATAAATCGGCGCGGTCGACAATAATCCGGCTTTAAAACCTTCGAGCCGCGCATCGCTGAATTCAGGATAGCGCTGGTCGTTCGGCTTTTTGATTTCTTCCGAATAGCGCACCAACTGCTGCGCGATAACTGCCAGCCGCGACGGCGCGAGATTCGAAAACGCGAGCCGGTTTGCCATTTGCGGCGTCAGAGCGGCGTAAGCCGTTTCGATTTGCTGCCACGCCGGGAAGTAGAGTTTTTGCAGCGCCGGCTTTTTCGCCAGTTCATCTTTCAAAGCCTTTTCTTCCGTCTCTTTGCGCGCAAACATTCGCGGATTAAGCAAACCTTCCTGTTGTCCGGCGAGCCGCTTGAGCGAGTTGTTAAAGCCGCGAATTCCGCCCGCTGCCTGCCGCCGCTGTTCGGCGCCGGCTTTGCCGTAATTTTCCAGAATGTCGCGGCGCAGCGTCCAAACCTTTTGCTGCAAAGGATTGCCGGTGTCGCGCTGGTATTTTAGCTGTGAAACCGTCAGCAGCCGCGCGGTCGAGCCGGGATTGCCCGGCGCGATGACGAATTCGCCGTCCTGCGCGCCGGCTTCCGAGAATTTAAAGAAATGCGGCGTTTTTGCTGGAATACCGTTTTCGTAAGCGCGCAAAAAGGTTATATCCAAATCGTGGCGCGGGTACGTGAAATTATCGTAATCGCCGCCGAACGCCGAAATCTGTTCTTCGGGCGCGAAGACGAGCCGCACGTCCGTGTATTTTTTGAAGCGGTAAAGCCAGTATTCGCCGCCGCTGTAAAACGAGACGACTTCACTTTTCAAGCCGGTTTTGTCGCTTGATTCTTTTTCAATCGCGGTAATCGCGGCGCGGCGCTGGACGTTCGCTTCGCGGTCGCTCGCACCCGCTTTGGCTCCAGCCGACTGCACGCGGTCGGTGACGTTTTCAAACGAAATTAAAATATTCGCTTCCAAATCGGGCGTTTTTAATTCTTCCGCTTGAGTTCGCGCGTAAAAGCCGTTTTTGACCAAATCGCGCTCTTTTGTCGAAAGCTTTCCGAGCTGCCCGGCGGCGACGTGCTGATTGGTGATAATCAAACCGTCGGGCGAAACGAAACTTCCCGTACCGCCTTCCAGCCGCACGGAAGCCAGCCGCACATTTTCAATCCATTCCGGCGTCGGCTCGAAATTGTAGCGCTCTTTCCATTGTTTGAGCGGCAGATTGTCGAACGTCCACATTCCTTCGTCCGCGAGCGTCGGCAGAGCGTTAATTAAAAAACTTAAAACTAAAAGAAAGACGAAAACTTTTTTCATATGATTTGGATGATTTTTATTTCAAAGCCGCGCGGATTTTCTCTAACGCGCCTTCGAGAATCGTGTCTTCGCGCGCGATGCAGATTCGCATATACGCGTCCCATGTGTCCGAATCGGCAAACGCGCTGCCGGGCGTTCCGGCGACGCCGTTCTGCATCAGCATCTCGTTAAAGGGCAGCGCGTCCGAAAATTCTTCCGGGATGCGCGTCCAGAGATAAAACGCCGAGCCGGAATCGTAAATTTTAAATCCTAAATCCGACAGCGCTTCCGAAGCAAAGCGGCGTTTGCCGTCGAATTTGTCGCGCAGGCGCGTGTAATAAGTGTCGTCCGCCATCAAAACGCGCGACAAAGCGGCTTGCAGCGGCGTCGCCGGGCAAACATAAATCACGTTTGCCGCGTTGTTTACCGGTGCGACCAGCTCGCCTTTGCCGTAAGCGTAACCCAGGCGCCAGCCGGAAATATTCCACGATTTTGAAAACGAATTGACCGTCAGCGTTCTTTCCCACATTCCCGGCAGCGCGGCAATCGGAATATGCGGATTTTCGCCCGTCACGTAATGCTCGTAAACTTCGTCCGAGATGACGAGTAAATCGAGTTCCTGCGCGACTTGCGCGACGGCTTCGAGTTCCGCTTGCGTCATTACTTTGCCCGAGGGATTGGCGGGCGAGCAGACGATAATCGCTTTCAAAGGAAATTCCGCGCGGTCTTTCAACTGCTTGCAGCGCGCGCGCAGCGCGTCTTTTTCAAACTTCAAGTTTTCGTCGAGCTCGAAAGTCTCGGTTTTGCCGCCGAATTCTTCCAAAATGCGCCGGTGATACGGGTAATACGGCTCGAAAACAAGCGCCGATTTGCCGCGCAGGTAGCTTTGCGCAATGCCGATCAGCGCGCCGGTTCCGCCGGTCGTAATCATCACTTCGAGCGGTTTAGCATCAACATCAACTTCGATTCCGTTATATTTTTTTATCTTTTCGGCGACCGCCTTGCGCAGGTTGGCGTCGCCTTCCGAACCGCCGTAATGGTTCCGGCTGGCGGCGATGATTTCCGCCGCCTCTTTGGCTAACTGCGGGTCAATCGGAAGCTCCGACTGACCTTGAACGAGATTGCCGCCCGGCGGCACGAGACGCGTAATCGCACGAATATCGGGTTTAACTTTCTTCGGTTTTACTTCTGACATAACTTATAAAAATATCAGTTTTCAGCGAAAATTTCTAAAAGGCAGGAAAAATTTTAGCGTTGGCGGCGCAAAGATTTTTATAAAAAGGGAATAATAATTAATATTTTATCTTTCTCTCTGCGCTCCCGGCGTCTTTGCGCCTTTGCGTTAAATAATCTTCTGCTAAAATCAGTTCTATGAAAGCCATTGAAGAACCCCTGCCGCCGACCGTCAAAACCGATTTGTTCGGCGGGCATTTCCGCTCGTTTCGCCGCGACCCGCCGGGATTTTTGACCAAACTCTCAAAGCTCGGCGATGTTTCCGCTTTTCGCATCGGCAAAATTCAGGCGTTTTTTATCAACCATCCCGATTTGATTCGCGATTTGCTGGTCACGAATCACTCGAAATTTATGAAAGGACGGGCGCTCCAACGCGCCAAAGGATTGCTCGGCGAGGGGCTTTTGACGAGCGAAAAGGAATTTCACCTGCGCCAGCGACGGATGATTCAGCCCGCTTTTCACCGCAATAGAATCAACGAATACGCGAAATCAATGATTGAGTTGGGCGAAAGAATGGCGGGCGAATGGCGCGCCGGCGAGGTGCGCGACATCGACAAGGAAATGATGCGCCTGACGCTCTGGATTGTCGGCAAAACCCTCTTCAGCGCCAGTGTCGAGGACGCGGCGGACGAAGTCGGCAAAGCAATGACGACGATTATTTCGATGTTCAATTTCATCCTTCTGCCTTTCTCGGAACTGCTCGAAAAATTGCCGATTCCGCCGATTACGAAACTGAAAAACGCGCGCCAAACTCTGGACGAAGTAATCTACAAAATCATCGACGAGCGCCGCGCGTCGGGCGAGGATAAAGGCGATTTGCTCTCGATGCTGCTCGTCGCGCAGGACGAGGAAACCGGCGGCGCGATGACCGATAAACAAATCCGCGACGAATGTTTGACGCTTTTTCTCGCCGGACACGAAACGACCGCCAACGCGCTGACGTGGACGTTTTACCTGCTCTCGCAAAACCCGGAAGTCGAGCGTAAGTTTCATGCCGAACTGTTGGAAGTTTTAGGCGATAAACCGATAACGCCCGAAGATTACGGGCGTTTGAAATACACCGAAGCCGTGCTCGGCGAATCGATGCGGCTTTTTCCGCCGGCGTGGGGAATCGGGCGGCTTGCAACCGAAGACCACGAATTCGGCGGCTTCAAAATTCCGAAAAAATCGCTCGTCCTCGTGTCGCCGTTCGTGATTCAGCACGACGCGCGGTTTTGGGAAAACGCGCAAACGTTTGAACCCGAACGCTGGGAAACGCTTTCGGTCAAAGAAGCGGGAAATCGTTTTATTTATTTTCCGTTCAGCAAAGGCGTGAGAAGCTGTATCGGCGAAAGTTTTGCGTGGATGGAAGGCGTTCTGCTGCTCGCCGTTCTCGGCAGAAAATGGAAATTGAGTTTAATGCCGGAACAAAAAATCGGGCATCAGGCAATGATTACCCTGCGCCCAAAATACGGGATGAAAATGAAAATCGAGGAAAGATAAAAATGATTCTGCTGGCACTGGCTTTGTTCGGTCTAATCGTTCCGAACGGAATTTTTATTTACTGGCTTTTTAATGAATTTCACGGCTTGAACGAAGTTCTAAACAATAAACTCGCCGTCGCGTTTATCATCGACGCGGTTTTGGCGTTGGTTCTGCTCGCCTTTTATTTCGCCGCGAATCCGATCGGGAAAATAAAATGGTACTGGTTCGTCGTGCTTTCGCTCGCCGGCGGGCTGGGCTTCAGTCTGCCTTTTTATTACTGGCTGAATAAAAGATATTCATGATTTTTCAAAAATTTCAGCGCGAAAGTTTATTAAACAAATTTGAAATTCTCAGCGTAAAGGTTTATGTTGAAAATGTAGTCGTTCGGGTTGAACGACGAAAATTTAAAGCACGGAGAGTGTTAGAAAAATGAAGAAATATGATTACGCAATCGTCATCGGACGATTCCAGCCGCTGCATTTAGCACATCAGGATTTAATCCGGCACAGTTTAACTTTAGCCGAAAAAGTCATCGTCATACTTGGCTCGGCGCGAAGCGCGCCCGATATCCGAAACCCTTTTACGCCCGCGATGCGCGAAGAAATTATCCGCGCCTGTTTTTCGAAAGAGGAACAACGAATGATTTTCCGGTCGGTGCGCGATTACCCGTACAATGACCACGTCTGGACGGCGGAAATTCAAAACACGGTTGCCGAAATTACGGAAGACGACCGGAAAGAAGACGCGCGCCTCGCGATTGTCGGATTTTTCAAAGACCGCAGCTCGTACTATTTAAACCTTTTCCCGCAATGGAACTTCGAAGAATTCTACGCCGCGGATAAGCAAAAACTTTCCTTGAACGCGACCGGGATTCGCGAAAAATATTTTTCGGAAAACGATGATTGGCAGGCGCTCGTGCCGCCGACGGTCGCCAATTACCTGAACGCTTTTCGCGAGACGGAGTTTTACCCCAACCTCAAAGGCGAGTTTGAGTATCTGGCGAAATATCGCGAAGCGACGCAATTTAAGGGCGTTTCGTATAAACCGGTTTTCCTGACGACCGACGCGGTTGTCGTTCAGAGCGGGCATGTTCTGGTCATCCGGCGCGGATTTCAGCCCGGGAAGGGATTGCTCGCGCTGCCGGGCGGGTTTTTGGCGGAAAATATGACGCTCGAAGACTCGGCAATCAAGGAATTAAAGGAAGAAACGCAAATCAAGATTCCCGCGCCGGTGCTGCGCGGCAGTATCAGAGCGTCGCACGTTTTCGATTATCCCGAACGCTCTCTGCGCGGGCGCACCGTGACCGTTGCTTATTACATCGAGCTGGCGCCGGATTTGAAAGAAGGCTTGCCGCGCGTCAAAGGCGGCGACGACGCGAAAAAAGCTTTCTGGCTGCCGCTTTCCGCTCTGGGCGAAAAAGAAGACGAGTTCTTTGAAGACCATTATTCTATTATTCGCTATTTTCTCGGCTTTTAAATAATTTTCGGCGCGCGAAACAAACCAATTCGCAGCGCGGCGTATCAAATGTGCAACCTGTTCACATCCGCCGCAATTTCCGAAAATCCAGAAAATAGGAGAATTCTGATGAATTTTTTACGAAGCAAAAATTTTACTTTCGCGGCAGTCTTCCTTTTCGTTTTCGCGGGTTTCGCGAGCGCGCAGACCGCCGCCGAAATGCGCGACAGCGGACAGTTTGAAAGCGAGGCGCGCGCCGCTTACAAGGCGAAAGATTACGCGAAATTTCTTGAAAACATCAAACGCGCCGCCGATTTGCGCCCCGCCCACGCGCGGCTTCTTTACAATCTCGCCGCCGCCTTTGCGCTCAATAATAAGCCGGACGAAGCGCTCGCCATTCTGGAACGCCTCGCCGCGATGGATTTGTTTTTTGAGATTCAAAAGGACGATGATTTCAAATCGTTGTTTGATTCAACGCGATTCAAAACGATTCAAAACGAATTTGCGCTCAATCAAAAAGCTGTTAACCGCAGCGAAAGGGCTTTTACAATTCCGCAGAAAGATTTAATCACCGAAGGCATTGCTTACGACGCCGCGACGAAACGCTTTTTCGTCGGCAGTATTCACCGCCGCAAAATCGTGGCGATTGACGCGAGCGGCAAAGTTTCGGACTTTTCTTCCCGTTCGGACGGTTTGTGGTGCGTTTCGGGAATGCGCGTTGACGATGCGCGCCGCGTTTTGTGGGTGACGACGACCGCGTTTCCGCAGATGGAAAATTTTCAGCAGGCGGATGACGGCAAATCGGGCGTTTTCAAATACGATTTGCGGAGCGGGCGGCTGTTGAAAAAATATCTTCTCGCGAACGATTCGGGCAAACACGCGCTCGGCGATTTAATAATTGCGAAAAACGGCGACGTTTTGGCGAGCGACAGCGTCGCGCCGAATATCTACCGTATCAGTACCGGCAAAGACGAGCTTGAAATTTTTTTAACGAGCGATAATTTTGCGTCGCTGCAAGGCTTGGCGTTTTCAACAAACGAGAAACTGCTGTTCGCCGCCGATTACTCAAAGGGAATTTTCAGAATTTCAATGGCAGACCGTAAAGTTTTGCAGCTTGGTGTGGACGCAAACACGAATCCGATCGGCATCGACGGGCTTTATTTTCACGGCGGCAATCTCGTCGGAATTCAAAACGGTTTTCGCCCGCATCGCGTTGTGCGCTTTGTTTTGAACAAGGATTCGAGCGCGATTGAAAGAAGTGAAACGCTCGAAGCAAATCACGCAGATTTCAACGAACCAACGCTCGGCGTCAAGGTCGGCAATAATTTTTACTACATCGCCAACAGCCAATGGGCTCTGGCGGGCGAGAACGGCAAATTAGCCGAGGACAAATTAAAAGAGCCTGTAATTTTAAGGTTAAAATTATAGTTAAAAACAAAATTTAGGCTTTCGGGGAGAGAGCCGAAAATAGGAGAATAAAAATAAAATGTTTGAAATAAATAGAATAATCGACACCGATTCGTACAAATCTTCGCATTGGCTGCAATACCCGCCGAAAACGGAGTTTGTGCATTCGTATCTCGAATCGCGCGGTTCGGAACGCGACTGGAAACACACGGTTTTCTTCGGCTTGCAGTATATTTTGAAGCGTTATTTTCTGGAGAGCTTTACGCAGGAAATGGTCGAAGAGGCGCGCGAAGTCATCACCGCGCACGGCGAGCCTTTTAATTACGAAGGCTGGACGCGTCTGGTGAAAAAACACGAAGGGCGCCTGCCGCTTCGCGTCCGCGCCGTCGCGGAAGGTTCGGTTGTGCCGCTTCGCAATGTGATGATGACGGTCGAAAATACGGACGCCGAATTCTACTGGCTGACGAGCTGGTTTGAAACACAATTGATGCGCATCTGGTATTCGTGCACAGTGGCGACGCAATCGTTTCACATTAAGCGCGACGTTTACCGGTTTTTGCAGGAAACGGCGGACGACGCGCAGGCTGAAATCGGCTTTAAAGTGCATGATTTCGGCTCGCGCGGCGTGTCGAGTCAGGAAACGGCGGCAATCGGCGGCGCGGCGCACCTCGTCAATTTCTTAGGCACGGACACGATGTCGGCGCTGCTCATTCACCGGGCGTTTTACAACACGGAAATGGCTGGTTTTTCGATTCCGGCAGCCGAGCATTCGACGATTACTTCGTGGGGCAGAGAAAATGAAGCCGAGGCTTACCGCAATATGCTGAGAAACTTTGCGAAACCCGGCGCGCTGGTCGCCGTCGTGTCGGATTCGTGGAATATTTTTGAAGCGGTCGAGAAAATCTGGGGGGAAGAGTTACGCCGCGAAGTTATCGATTCGGGCGCGACCATCATCATTCGTCCCGATTCGGGCGAGCCGGTCGAAGTCGTCTCGCGCGTCGCGCATATTTTGGGCGAAAAATTCGGCACTGAAACGAACTCAAAAGGCTTTAAGGTTTTAAAAAACGTCCGCATCATTCAGGGCGACGGCGTCAATGAACAGTCGATTCGCGCGATTCTTGCGCGTTTGAAAGCGGAAGGCTTTTCCGCGTCGAACATCGCGTTCGGCATCGGCGGCGCGCTGCTCCAAAAAATCGACCGCGATACGCTGAAATTCGCCTATAAAGCCTCGGCAATCGTCGCCGATGGCAAATTGATTGAGGTTTACAAACAGCCGATCACCGACGCCGGCAAAAACAGCAAGCGCGGACGGCTTGATTTAATCATAAACGAGGCGGGCGAATACCAGACCGTCAAGCTCGAAACTGCCGGACAAATCGCGGCGGAAAATTCGCAAATGCGCACGGTTTTTGAAAACGGCGAGCTTTTGATTGACGACACGCTCGACGCCATCAGGCTTCGAACAATCAAAAGTTAAAAATTAAAAATGCAGAATTTGAAAGTCTCTTGCGAAAGGTTAAATCTTCGGCAAGAGACTTTTTTAATTTTTAACTTTTAATTGAATTAAAGCGGCTCTAAACTGAGCGCGCGATTCAGGTAATGGTACAGCTCGTTATAATCGCGCAAGGCACGGTTCATAATCAGCGGAAGCTGCGGAATGTCGCTCGTGTTGACGATTAGATTCAGATTTCGCAGGAAGGCTTCGTGCGCGTTCATCGTCGTGCCGGCGTCTTCGAGCGAAATCAGGAACAGACGCCGCCTTTCGGACGAATACATCGCGTTGACTTTTTGCTGGAGAATCGCCGCGCCGCCGAATTCCGCCGCAAAATCGGGCGAAAAAATCAAAATTTCGGTTTTGCCTTCGCGCATTCTTTCGTTTGCCTGCGCGGGCGTCTGCGCGACGTAAACCTTAAAACCGGCTTCGACTAAAACCTTGCCGACATCGTCGCGGCGCTGTCCGAGACAGAGCAAAACGCGGCGCGGTTTGGTCACCTTTTCGTCGTCCGTTTCAAGACTCGTGTTGTCTTTCTGCAATGCCGAAAGCAGGGAGCGCATCGCATTGTTTATCTGAAATTCGGATTCTTTGACGGAAAACTGCTGCGCGCTGTCCGAGACGGCGGGCGCGGGTTGATTGGCTTCCAACTGCTGGACGGTCGCCGAGCCCTGTCCTTTCGCGCCCTTATGCACGCGAATCAGATTTTGACAGCGCGGACACCGGACGGTGAAATTCTGCGTCGGAATTTTGGCTTCGTCAAGCTGTAGAGAAACTGAACAATTATCGCAACGGATTATCATAATAGTGGTCGGTGGTCAGTAGTCGGTGGTCGGTAATTAAAGTCAGTAACCAAGTTGTTTTTTCTGACAACTGACCACCGACCACTGTTTTATTCAATCATATCAAGCACCGAGTTTGGTTTCGGGCTCGGCGGCGGGACGTTGAGCATCTGGTTGATGGATTGTGGCTGCTGGGCGGCGTTGGCGTAATCGTCCGCCGCCGATAAGCCTTTGAGCTGAAGCAGAAGATTGTTTTGATTCGTCGAAAACGAAAGCCCGTCTTCGAGCGTGATGACTTCGGTTTCAATCAATTTGCGGAGAACCGAGTCGAAATCCTGCATCCCGTCGATTTCACCGTCGCGCATTGCGTCGAGAAGCGATTTGCCTTCCGATTCACCCTTTTCGATGTATTCGCGCGTGCGCGGATTCGACCGCAAAATCTCGACTGCCGCGACGCGCCCTTTACCGTCGGCGCGCGGAATCAGGCGTTGGGAAATGATGTATCGAAAGGTTTGCGCGAGCCGCATACGAATGATTTTTTCCTCGTTTTTCGGATACAAACCGATGATGCGGTCAACCGTTTTCGACGCGTCAATCGTGTGCAGCGTCGAGAGTACAAGGTGACCGGTTTCGGCGGCTTCGAGCGCGATTTCCGCCGTTTCGAGATCGCGCATTTCGCCGACGAGAATAACTTTCGGCGCCTGCCGAAGCGCGGCGCGCAGCGCAGATGCGAAATCCTTCGTGTCCGAGCCGACTTCGCGCTGGTTGATGGTCGATTTTTTGTGATTGTGAAGAAATTCTATCGGGTCTTCAATCGTCACGATATGATACGCCTTTGTTTCGTTGATATGGTCGATAATCGCCGCGAGCGTCGAGCTTTTCCCCGAACCGGTCGGACCTGTCAGGAGGACGATGCCGTTGCGGATATTGCAGATTTCGGCTAAATGCTGAGGAATGTTGAGCGATTCAAAACTCGGGATTTCGTGCGGAATGACGCGCATCACGATTGAATAGGAACCGCGCTGCTGAAAAATATTGACGCGAAAACGGCAGCGACCGGGAAGCGCGTAGCTTAAATCCGCCGTGCCCATCTTGGCGAGCTGCGAGGCGGCTTCCGGATTGTCGCGCAAAATCGACATTGCAATCAGTTCGGTCTGAAAGCCGGTCAATCTGCCCATTCCGAGCGGTGAAGCCGAATAGAGACTGCCGCTGATTTCGACCTGCGGTTTCTGTCCACACGAAAAATTAAGGTCGCTGACATTATCGGAAATGAGCAGCATCTGCTCAATAATCGGTGCTACATCAAGCAAACTCATTGATTTGGATTATCTCCCCGAGAAAAAAATTAAAAGATGGTAGGAACAAGAATTGAGTTTCAAATGGAATTTAAATCACAGCCCGTTCGGCTGTCAGTTATCTATTTTGACGTATCAATACTAAAAAAAGCAAGCAAAATTTAACATGAGAAAACACTTTTTAATCATTTTGGCAAAATCGAGAGAAAAGACCGGAGGTTTTCCGAAATCTTTTCAGCCGGCGAAAGAATCGATTTGATAATTGCCAGAGAATCCGCGCCCGCCGCAAAAACCTCGCGCGAATTTTCCGCACGGATGCCGCCGATACAGACGAGCGGAAAATCGCCGATTGCCGCGCGCACCTGCCCGACGCCTTCAATTCCAACCGGCGCGCCCGGATTTTCCTTTGTTTGAGTCGCGAAAACAGGACCGATTGCCACGTAATCAACCGGGAACCGCACGCCTTCGATTGCCTGCCGGACGCTGTGCGTCGAGAAACCGATTATCGCCTTTTCGCCCAAAATCGCCCGCGCTGCTGCCGGCGGTAAATCGTCCTGCCCGAGATGCACGCCGTCTGCCCTTAAAGCCAATGCCATATCGACGCGGTCGTTGATGATGATTTTGACGGAATTTGCGCGCGCAATTTCGATTGCCGCTCCGGCATCTTCAAAAAATTCCTTTGGTGAAGCGTATTTTTCGCGCAGTTGAATAAAGGTTGCGCCGCCGGCAATCAATTTTTTGACCTGTTCGGCGTGCGAAAGCCCGGTCAGGCGAGTGTCGGTTATCGGGTAGATTTTCGGTAAATTGAGTTTCAAGTTATCGGGTTTCAAGTTTCAAGTTACCGGGTTTCGACCTGAAACTTAAAACTAATATAGCGATTTGACCATCAAAAATGCGTCTTCGCCGTTGTTGTAATAATTATTCAGACGCTGCACGGTCGTATAGCCCGCGCCGCGATAAAGACTCTGCGCAGCGATGTTGCTGACGCGCACTTCGAGCGAAACGGTCATGATTTCGCGTTTTATCAATGATTCTTCAGCGTGAAGAATCATTTTTTCGGCTAACCCGCGTCGCCGGTGTTCGGGCGCGACGCCGATAGTCGTAATGTGTCCCGTGCCGCTGTCGGTCATCACGAAGATAAAACCGGCGATTTGTTCTGTCGGTGTCGAAACACGGTAGCTGAGTGTCGTCGGCTCGTTCAGCAAAAACGAAAAGGTATGTTTCGTGTAGTTTTCACCCTTTTTGAAACAGCGCAGGTTAACGCGCATCACTTCCTTAAGGTGTTTTTCGGTCAACGGGTGAATTTCGTAAGTCGTCGGTGCGGCGGGCACAATCAATTCCGGCTCGACCACTTCGTCCGATACAAAGAAATTCCGGATTGTCTGGAAAACTGCCATTTTTAGTTCATCGAGTTCGTCGAGTTTTTAGGGTTTATTGAGTTTGAGAATTTTTTACTCTATGAACTCTAAAAACTCTGCGAACTAAAAAATCAACATACAATCGCCGTAGCTGTAGAAACGATATTTCTGGCGGACGGCGTGTTTGTATGCTTCCATTATAAGTTCGTGACCGCCGAAAGTTGAAACCAAAACGAGCAAAGACGATTGCGGCAGGTGGAAATTTGTCAAAAGCGCGTCGATGGCTTTGAATTTATAACGGGGCGTAATCGTTAAATCCGCCAGATTTTTTCCCGCCGCAAATTTTTCGTGTTTTGAAATATTCGATTCCAGAGCGCGCGTCGTCGTCGTTCCGACGGCGACAATGCGGCGGTTTTCGGCTTTCGCCTGGTTCAAAGTTTCGGCTGTCTCCGCCGAAATTTCGTAATTTTCAGGCAAAACCTGGTGTTCCGACAAATCGTTGACGCGGACGGGTTCAAAAGTTCCGTAACCGACGTGAAGCGTAATTTCAGTCAGCAAGCTGCCCGCCGTTTTGATTTCATCTAAAATGCGGGGCGTGAAATGAAGCCCGGCGGTCGGCGCGGCGATGGCTCCTTTCTCGCGAGCGAAAACGGTCTGGTAACGCTCGCGGTCTTTATCCAAATCTCCGGCATCGCGTTTGATATACGGCGGCAAAGGCGTTTTACCGATTTTCTCTAAAATCTCGTCGAAATCCCCGTTCGTTTCAAACCGCACAAAAACGCGACCTTCTTCCGTTTTTCCCAAAACTTCCGCCTGTAGATTCTCGCCGAAAAGAATTTTTTTACCCGTTTTTAAACGCCGTGCCGGGCGCGCCAGCGTTTCCCAAACTTCGGGTTCGGTTTCGCGAACCAGAAAAAGCTCGATATGCGCGCCCGTCTCGGACGCGCCGAAAAGCCTTGCCGGAAAGACTTTTGTGTTATTTAAAACAACCACGTCGTCCTTTTTCAAAAACTTCGGAAAGTTATAAAAATGGTCGTTCGTGTAGGAATTTGCGGCGCGATTGACGACCAGCATCCGCGATTTTTCACGGTTTTTCAATGGCTCCTGCGCGATGAGCGAATCGGGAAGTTCGAAATCGAAATCGGTGATAAGCATAAAAGAAAAAGGAATTACGAGCCTTAAAAATTCATAATATTACTGAGGTCTTGCTTAAAATGGTTAACCACAGAGTGTAGCTAAAACGGCTGTTTCCTTATCCCGGAAAGCAAAAATTATTATAAACACTAAATTACGGAAACCAGAAATATATAGGGCGAGTTTTTCAGCCCAAAAAACCGTCTCTCCGGCAACGCCGGAGATTTGTAATTCTCAATTCCTTTTCAAATTCCGGCGGACTTTTGCAGCCTGATGCCGAATGTCTTCTGATTCGATTGTAAGAGACTTCAATATCGCTAAAAATTTCCGTTCGAGCTTCGGCTTTTTAATTAAATATCATACCTGTCTAATAATTCCCGAAAAGTTATTTTTCGAGATAATGATGAATAACGGGTTCAATCGAATCGAAATCGACAGGCTTTTCAATCAATTCATTGCAGCCCGCTTCGATTGCCTTTTTATAATATAAGTTGCCGAATGCCGTGACCGCGATTATCGGGATGTTTTCTCCGCCTGCTTCCAGTTCCCGAATCGCTTTCGTTGCTGTCAACCCGTCTACTGCGGGCAGGGAGATGTCCATCAGGATAAGGTCGGGATGCGATTGTTTGAATCGGTCGAAGGCTTCGATACCGTCGCTCGCTTCGCAAACTTCATAACCCTTCTCTTCCAAAAGATACTTCAAAAAGCTGCGTATATCGTCGTAATCTTCAACGATGAGAATCTTTTTTGACATAAATAACCTGCCTCTTACATTCGACTTAAAATAAAACATAATTTGCCGAGTCCGTTGCTTGCGAGGCAATTACAGAGCCAAAATGGAAAATCGCTCGTTTATTCCGGTTTATTAAAAGATTCAACGATAAAAGTTGTCGAAAATCGAACGAAAATGTGCGATAATCAGACGAAAGCAGATTTTATCCTTTTCAAAAAAATTACAATATGAGCTTTATCAAACCACCGATTCTGTGCGTCGAGGACAACGCGGACAACCTCGAACTAATGAAATATTTGTTCGAGAGCGAAAACTTTGATGTTACCGCCTGCGACAATTTAGACGATTGTTTAGAAGCAGTGAAGAAAAATCAATTTTCAGCGATTGTTTTGGACTACTATATGGGAAACCAAACGAGTCTCGAAGTTTGCGAAGAAATTCGTTCGCACAGCTGCAAGACGCCCATCATCTTTTACAGCGGCGAAGCGAGAAAATCGGAAATTCAAAAAGCGATGGAGCATTGCGCCGACGCTTTTCTCGTAAAACCGATGGATTTCAGCAAACTGACCGATACGGTAAATAAACTCATTCAGGAATCGGAATCCGCCTGATTCAATTTTCGGGTTTCTTCATAAAATTAAAAGGGGCTTCTTTTCAAAAGAAGCCCTTTTCACCGTCTGCTCTTCTCCGAGCGGTTTTAAGTTGTCCGTATGTATTTCACTTTAAGGCAGCAGCCTTGAGCTATTCTTGAATGCATTATGCTTTTTACTTTCTGCCGACTTTTTTTCTAAATGATTGAACGAGAAATTTTAATTTTGTAATCTAAATAACGTAAATTTGAGCAAGGGGAATGAAAATGTCGAGGACGGTTTTAGTGGTAGAAGATTGTCCGGACACGCGCGGATTTATGACGTATTTGGCGCAGAGTTTCGGTTATCAGGTTTTGGAAGCAAGTGACGCACTGGAAGCTTATCCACGTCAGCTGAAGGTCTGTAATTTATATGTCTACTTCTAAATGAAGTGTTTTAATGAGTTATGCCTAGGGTCGGAGTCGAACCGACATGGGCGTTAAGCCCGCTAGATTTTGAGTCTAGTGCGTATACCAATTTCGCCACCCAGGCGCGAACTTTAGATAATAAAACTCTTGCGCTCGAAGGTCAAGTCTGGCGACGAAATGCCGATAAAATCTACTCAAAAATTACTTCCACTCACATTCTTCATTAAATACAATCTTTCAAAGCCAACACTCATTTTAAGCTTAATCACAGTCAAAATTGCACGAAAGCGCAACCAAAAAGCTGTGTGGAAAGCCGATAAACAAAGGCTAAAATGAGAGAAAGGACAGGTCAAATTATTGAAAACAAGAAAAAAGGACTTTGGATAGCGAGAGTTTGCTATAAGAATAAAAACGGCAAGAGAACGGCAGTTCAGCGAACGGCGGAGACAATAACGGACGCTAGGAAGATACTAAAGGAATTATTGGACAAGTTGGAGAACGGGGGACGTAAGGCTTTAGATGCTGAAAAAATCACGGTTAACTTTCTCTGTGATTATTATTTAAAGCACTATGCCAAGCCACCACAGTATGTAAACGGCAGGAAAGCGGCAGGATTACGCTCACACGTTCAAATTAAAGGTTATATCAAAGTTTTTCGTGAATCTTTCGGTGACGTAAAATTGAAATCTTTAACCTATGATGATTTACGCGAATTTCGCGCTGAAAGGCTCTCAACGCCAACTCACCAAAGCGAACAGAGAGCGATAGCTACAGTTAATCGTGAGTTAGCATATTTTCGTCGAATTCTGTATATAGCAGAAAGAAATGGAGGGATTTCAAGAAATCCCTTCGGACTGGGAGATGTCTTGATACATTGCGCTGATGAAGTAAAACGAGAAAGAATTTTGACTTTAGAAGAAACTCAAAGACTAATTGATGCTTGCATAGGCAGACGGGCACACTTAAAGCCTCTAATCATTGCCGCACTAGATACAGGCTGTCGTTTGGGAGAATTGTTGAAACTTCAATGGCAGGACGTTAATTTGAATTTAGGTGTTATTACAATCAGGGCTTTCAACACAAAAACGATGCGAAAACGCGAAGTCGGTATAACTATAAGATTACAGGCTGAATTGGAAAAACTGTTAAACTCTTTTCCTCAATCGAAAGATGATTTGGTTTTTGGTATTTCAGAGGTCAAAAAGTCTTTCAAGCCTGCTTGTAAGAAAGCGGGCTTGTTAGATTTACGCTTTCACGATTTAAGGCATTGCCACGCCTCGAAACTTGATGAATTAGGCTTTTCCGTTCCAGAAATTGCAGGGCAACTTGGACACACCCAAATTCAAACTACAATGCGTTATGTAAATCGACATAAAGAGAGAATTAAAAAAGTAATGCTTGCGCTGGATGCGCCAGACGGCAATATCGGTTTTGCCGTCGCGGTCATAATCCGCCGGCACGGGAACGTCGCCCGACGCGCCCCACGGAACGTAAGTCACGTTGGTCTGCGGCGAGCTTTGGCTCGTGCTGTAAAACCATGTGTTCGCCGATGGACGATAAGTGCTGACATCGGTTTGACCGTCGCCGGTGTAATCGCCCGGCGTGATGATGTCGCTGTTTAAGCCGAACGGAACGCTGGTCGCGCCGCCCGCCGAATTTAAAACATTCCACGTTCCGGCGCTCGGCGTAAAATACGCGTCGGGTCGGCTTTTCCGTCGTTGGAACGGTCATAACCAGATTGGCGACAACCCGTGCGATACGTCATGCGGACGGTGTAACTGGCGCAGCCGCCGCCCGCGACGACTTCGTGAACGGTGACGACGAAGCTCGCGCCCGCCGCAATCGGAAAGGCGAGCGAGCCCGTCCGATGGTGCTGAAACCGGGTTTTCCGACCAGATTAGTCATCACGTTCGCCGGGTCGAAGGTTGGCGAATAGGCATTTATCTGCGTTGAATTGTTCGCCGTTCCGCCGTAGCCGGTCGCGTCCAAATCGACCGTTACGCAAGCCGGCAGCCCGGTCGGGTTGGTAAAGCTGTACTGGTCGAAACGAAAACTTCCGGCAACCGGCGCGGCGGTCGGTACGCCGCCCGTGCAGCTCGACGCAGTGCCGTCGCGGAAGACGCGGCTGGTCTGCGTCGCATCGCCCGCCGCAATCGAACCGGTGCGAACCTCGGTCGGTCCGTTCGGCTGGCACATATACTGCGAAAAAGCCGTCTGACCGGCGGTTAAAAGTAAAGCATAAAACAAAACGGCGGAAATAAAGGGCTTTATTCCCGGCTGAAATTTTTTCATAAAGTTTCCCTCCTCAATAAAAACTTTTGACTTTGTGAATTCGAGAATTCTTGTTTTGCTTACAACAATTCCTGAGTGAATAAATTACAAGAAAGTTTCCCGCTTGAGGAGCAAAGGAGCAAAGAGGCAGCGTTTTTGTTTTCTTATGCGCCTTTGCTCCTCAAGCGGGAAATTGTCTTTCTTTTACCTTAGATTTGCTCTAAAATGGCTGGCACGCAAGGTTTTTTAAAGCTCTTCTGCTTCAAAAAACCTTGCGCTTCGCCCTGAAAATTGATGTGCTTAGAAAACACGCCTTTCTGAAATGTTTTACAACTGCTTTTGGCAAACAGGCAGAATTTTTGCGAAAAGTTTTGACAACTTCCGCCAAAAACGAAACTCCCTGAACCAAATGTTATTCGTAAAAGCGCCTGCGCACTTTATAACACTTGAATCAAAGAGTCTTAAAATTTATTTAAATTTATTAGCTTTACTTTTCGCGCCGGATTACTGTTTCTTGACTTCAAAGGTGCGCGCAATCGAATCGGTCTGGTTGCGGATGGTGATAAGCTTTTCCTTGAGCGCCGTAAAGCGCAAAACGTAGACGGTCGTCGGGTTGGCGCGCAGGAAATAAAATCTGCCGCTCATGTTTCTGCCCGAACGTATAAACTCGAAGTTAAAAGCCATGCCTTTCAAGCTGCCGGTAAAGTTTTCTTCCTTCCCGGCAACGTAGCCCTGCATAAATTTCAGCTTTTCTTCCTCGTCCGCGATAACGTCCGAGATTACCTGGTCTGCCTTGACGCTGATTTTGCGGACTTCCATAAACCCTGCTGAACGGTCGCCGTAGGTGTATTCGACGTTCGGGCTGGTCTGCGAAGGCTTTGCCGTCACTTTCCACGACTCGCCCGGTAAATCGAAGGTATATTCGACATTCACGTCGCTGAAGGTTTGGCTCTGGGCAATGGCGGAAACTGCCAACAACAAACCTGACAGGACGGAAAACAGCAACGAAAACTTATTTAACTTCATAACTTCTTCTTCCGAGGGGTAAATGTACCTGCGTATTATAAACAATTTTTTGGCAAACTTCGATGTTTTAGATGGCTTTTCGCCCGTCGTCAGTTGTCTGATGCCGGCGGCAATTAAATAAAACGGCGAACGCCAAACGACCGGCGAGCGCGAAACATTTTTTTCGCCCTTTTGCTATTGACGCGCGTCTAACAATGCAGAACATTTTCGCACGGCAGGCGAAAGCAATCATAAATTTTTGAGGTTTTAAGCAATGACAGGAAACTACCGCTTTATTCATAAACTTACTGCGTTTTTAATGCTTTTCGCGCTCAGCGCGCCCGTTTTCGCGCTGGTTACGGATAATAATGCGAGCAGCAGAAGAAAATCCTTAACCGAAGACCAGAAAATCCTGCACGTCCTTAATCGTCTCGGCTTCGGCGCGCGTCCGGGCGATGTCGAGCGCGTCAAGGCGATGGGTTTGCAGAAATACATCGAACAGCAGCTCAATCCGGCTTCGATAAATGATACGGTTGCCGAATCGAAAGTTAAGAACCTGGAAATTTTTAATATGTCGACGGCGGAAGTTTTCGCCAAATACCCGAATCCGGGCGCGCTGCTTCGCCAGCTCGAAGGCGGCAGACGCAATCAGAATCAGGCAAACAACAACCAGAATCAGATGCCGAATAATCAGGCTCAAACGCCGAACAATCAACCGGCAGATGAGCAGATGACCGACAAAGACCGCCAGGAACGACAGGCGAAACTACGCGAATATTATAAAGAATACGATTTGCGACCGGCGAATCAGTTATTGCCGCAAATCACGGCAAACCGCGTGCTGCGTGCCGTTTATTCGGAAAAGCAGCTGCAGGAAGTGATGGTCGATTTCTGGCAGAACCATTTCAACGTTTACTCCGGAAAAGCCGCCGTGCGCTGGTATATTCCGTCGTACGAGCGCGACGTGATTCGCAAAAACGCGCTCGGAAACTTCAAGGATTTATTAATCGGCACGGCGCAGCATCCGGCGATGCTCTTCTTTCTCGACAATTTTCAAAGCATCTCGCCGAATGCAAACAATAACAATAATCGCGGCACCGGGCGTTTACAGCAAATGCTTCAAAACGGAACGCTCACGCCGCAGATGCGCGAGCGCATCAAACAGCAGCGCGGGCTGACGGACGAACAGCTCGACCAGCGCATAAAGCAGATGCAGAACCAGTCGAAGCAGAAACGCGGCATCAACGAAAATTACGCGCGCGAGCTGATGGAGCTTCACACATTGGGCGTTGACGGCGGCTACACGCAAGCCGACATTGTCGAAGTCGCCAAATGTTTTACGGGCTGGACGATTGCCGACCCGCAAGGCTATCGACGGATTGCCGCAAACGAAATTAAGGGCACCGACAATAAGCAATTGAATCGCCTGCAAAAATTGCCGGGCGTGCCGGACGACATCGATTCGGGCGAGTTTTATTTTAACGAGCGCTGGCACGAGCCGGGCACAAAAACCGTGCTCGGTCAAAAAATCAGCGAAGGCGGCATGAAAGACGGCTTGAAAGTCATCGACCTGCTCGTCGCGCATCCTTCGACCGCGAAATTTATCGCTAAAAAGCTCGCCGTCAAATTCGTCAGCGACAACCCGAGCGAAGATTTGGTCGCGCGCGTCGCGAAAGCTTTTCAGGATTCCAAGGGCGACATCAAAACGACTTTGAAAGCGCTTTTCAACGATAAAGAGTTTTTCGCGCCGTCAAATTATCGCGCGAAAATCAAGACGCCGCTCGAGCTCGCGGTCAGCGCGATTCGCACCATCGGCGCGGAGACGAACGCGAGTCCGGCAATCCTTGCGATGCTCAATAAACTCGGCGAAGTTCCCTACGGTTACCAGGCGCCGACCGGTTATCCGGACACGGCGGAAGATTGGGTCAACGCGGGCGCTTTGCTCGAAAGATTGAACTTTACGGTCGCGCTTGCCTCGAACCGGATTCCCGGAACGAGGGCTGATTTGAAGCTTTTCGAGGCGGGCACAAAATCGGCTGTCCTGGATAAAACAATCGCGGTCGTGCTCGACAACGACATTTCGCCGACCACCCGGCAGACGCTTCTCAGGCAAATCGAACAGCCTCTGCCGGACGTGAAATCGCCGAACGAGGTTGACGAAAATCCGGAAGTGACGAATATGCGCGCGGGCGGCGGCGGTCAGGGCGGCAGAATGAACCGTCAGGCGCGGCTGCTCACGCCGAGCGGCAACCCGGAGGTTTTCAAAGTTGTCAGTCTCGTTCTGGGGACGCCCGAATTTCAGCGGCAATAGAAAAGCAAACAAAACGGAAAGTGGAAAATGGAAAATATATTGATTTAATTTTCCATTTTCCACTTTCCGTTTTACGTTATTTCTCGCCTTCGTAAATGTCCTTTTTAGAAAATCCCTTTTTCACGACTTTTCTCAAAGCAGTTCGCAAATCACTGTCGATTTTTGTCACCAGACGGCGGACTTTTTGTTCCGGTCGGGCTTGAAAATACGTCACGTGCGAGGTTTCGTAGCCGTTTGGCGAATGGGGCGAGAAATAATAGTTTGAAACGCAGCAGCGCGGCGCGCCGTCCGCTTTTACTTCGTTGACCGAATGATAAGATTTATCGTTTGTCGCCATCAAAACAAGCCGGTTAAAAAGGCTCGGGATTTCAACGACGCGCGTGACTTCTTCGTCCCAAAGCTCAAGATTTCCGCCGTTTTCCGCTTTCCAACCGGGCGTCACGTAGTAAAGCAGATTAAGAACGCGGTAATATTTCTGCTCGTAATCGTGCGAATTGTCGATGTGCGGCTGCAGGAAATGTCCTCGCGTCATCGCGCTCAACCCGCCCGCGTAAAGATTCGGGTCGCCTTTCGGGTCTTCGATGCTCGTCAGTTCGGCGACCTTTGTGACAACTCTCTCGTCCTGAAAGGCAAACGTCGCGTCTTTTACCAGCGGATTGAATTCGTCAAAAGATTTCGACGTATATTTTTTCTCGCGAAAGCTGTCCAGCAGACGCATTTTGCCTGTCGGCGGAAAGGCTTCGTAGATTTTTCGCGCCGTTTCTTCGGGAAAAAAATCGTCAATCGCCGTGAAGTGCGTCCTGACGCCTTTAGCGGCGTGAAAATCGGCTTTAATCACGTCAGCGTCTTTTTCCAAACGTTCCAAAATCAGTTTTACGAGTTCTTCTTTCATAGTTTTTGCGCGGGCGGAATCTAAAAAATAATAGTGCGATTGAATTATGAAAAAAGCAACGGCAAAGGTCAACGCCCGTCGAAATTAATTTTCTTGAATAATAAACTAACCAAATCAACTTCTCGCGCGTCTAAAAGAAAGCTGAAAAAGCACAAGTTTATAGCAAGAGGTAAAGCATTAATGGATAGACGGTATTTTTTAAAATCGAGCGGCATCTCGTTAGCGAGTTTCGGTTTGATGGCAGCCGCGCCGGGCTTTCTGCATCAATTTGCCGACGCGCAAACCTTAACCGACCGCCGCGGAAAAAAGAAAATTCTCATCTGCATCTTTCAGCGCGGCGCGGTTGACGGGCTGAATATGGTCGTGCCCTACGGCGACAGCGAATATTATAATCTGCGCAGCGGCATCGCCGTTCCGAAACCCGGCAAGACGGACGGCGCGGTCAATCTCGACGGTTATTTCGGGCTTCACCCGTCATTAAAGCCGTTTGAAACGCTCTGGAACAATAAACAGCTCGCGGTTGTGCATTCGGCAGGTTCGCCCGACAATACGCGGTCGCATTTCGACGCGCAGGACTATATGGAATCGGGAACGCCCGGCAACAAGGGCACGCGCGACGGCTGGCTGAGCCGCGTTCTGCAAACTTCCGGCGGTAAAAGCGATTCCGCCTTTCGTGCCGTTTCGATGACGCAGCAGACGCCGCGCGCGTTTTTGGGAAAATACCCGACCATCGCGATGTCGAATCTCGCCGATTTTTCCATCAAGGCTGGCATTTACACAAAATCCGTGCAGGGCGGTTTTGAAGACATTTACGACCAAAACGCTAAAGACTCGCTCGGCGAAACCGGTAAGGAAACTTTCGAAGCCGTCAATTTCCTGAAAAAAGCCAATCCGGCGCAGTTCAAACCCGAAAACGGCGCAGAGTATCCGAATACGTCTTTTGCGCGCTCGCTCATGCAAATCGCGCAGCTTATCAAAGCCGATGTCGGTTTGGAAATCGCTTTTACGGATACCGGAAACGATATCAAATGGGACACGCACGCCAATCAGGGCGGCGCGCGCGGGCAGCTCGCCAATTACTTCCGCGATTTCGGCGCTTCAATCGCGGCGCTGGTCACGGATTTAAACAAGCGGATGGACGATGTCCTGATTTTAACAATGAGCGAGTTCGGCAGAACCGCGCGCCAGAACGGAACCGGCGGAACCGACCACGGACACGGCAACGCGATGTTTATTGTCGGCAATTCAGTTAAAGGCGGCAAGGTTTACGGCGATTGGAAAGGGTTAAAATCCGACCAACTCAACGAAGGACGCGATTTAGCCGTGACGACCGATTTTCGCGACGTTTTCGGTGAGGTTGCCTATAAACACTTAGGCAACAAGAATCTCGCGAAAATTTTCCCGAATTATTCGGCGGCGACGAACAATTTCAAAGGTTTCCTCAGCTAAATCCCTCATAAAAATAGTAAGTAAAAAAGGCGGTTTCCGTACGGAAACCGCCTTTCTCAGTTTAGGGGGATTTTCTTTCAAGTTATGTCAGCGTCAGGAAGCCGGTCGGACCGCCGTTCGTCGTGTTTCCGTCAAGCTCGTTTTGACCTGTCGAAAGAATCGAACCGCCGCTCGATGACAAGCCGGTGCCGTTGCTCGTGATGACGTTCATATGAATTCTGACGACGCCGCCCGTGTTGGAAAAGACGCCGGTCGTATTTCCCGAAACCGTGCAGCCGAAAAGCTGCAAATCGGCTTGAAACGCCGCTGCGCCGGTTGAATTACTCGCAAGAGTCGAATCTCTGACGACAGCTTTTGTGTTGCTGCTCAGGTTGACACCGGTTGCGGTCGAGGAAATCTGCGAATCGCTGACCGATAAATTAACCGTTCCGCCGATAACAAAGGTGTTTATACCGTTGCCGACAACGCTTCTGATTGACATTCTATCGACATTGATTTTCGGCGTTCCCGCACTAGTTTCGATTGAAATGCCGTGCGTCTGGAATCCGTCAATCACGCCGTCTTCGATGGAAACGTAATTGGCGGCAAGAACTCTGACGCCGCTGGCGGCGAGGGTCGAACCGGCGCCGTTAATCGATATTCCGCGAAGCTTAAAGGCTTTTTTCGTGTCGGCGGCTGCCGTGATGTTGACAATGACGCCGGTCACGCCGGAAGCGAGAATCGAGCCCTGCGTGTCTTCGCAGTCAATCGTAATTGATTTGGTCACGTTAATCGTGCCGTAGCCAGCCGGGTCGAGGCAGTTGATTTCGCCGTTGGTCGCGGTCTTTGAAATCGCTCCGGCGAATGTTTTGCAAGGCGCGGTGCGGCTGCACGGGTTAACGTCGTCGCCGACGCCCGAAACCCATGTTCGAGTTGCCTGCGCGCTGACCAGCAAAGGGAATGCCAAGGCGAGTGTGATTAAAACAAAAGTTCTTAAACTGATTTTTTTCATAATTGTCTCCTTTAAAGTCTGTT
>DASWRC010000199.1:0-22254 GCA_036403375.1 Pyrinomonadaceae bacterium | reverse complement strand
CCTTTCCCGAATAACAAACCTTACAATTTTGTTGTAATGACTTAAAAAATATTACAAAATTGTAAGGTTTGAAAAAAGACGAGTCCGCCGGCTCGTCTTTTTTGTCTTATCTACCAAATGCATAAACCGTTCAACGTGCAAAGCTTATTTGCACGTTGAACTATTTTTCACAAAGTTGGCACGCCAGTTGCAGTTAGCCTTTTATATTTTGTTGGTGTCTAACAAACTAAATTCATAAAACTTAAGCGACGCAATTTTACTGGAGAAGTGATATATACGGCTCTATTTAAAATCGAGAAAACAGACATTTGAAGACTGGAGGATTTCAGAGGATGAACAAGTTTTTGTTGAAGGCAATGAGGGCAGACAGGAAAAATCTTCGGAAACCGAGTTCCGGCGGAAGTCGAAATGCTTGGACATTTATGAGGACGGAGCGCCGGCTTATCCCGATTTTTACAAGCCCGAATTAGTTCCGGTCGTCGAAACGAAGCGGGACGAAACTGTGCCGCTCGGCGTCGAACCGGCTTTTGAAACATAACGAAAATTTAACGGCTGAAGGAAAGCTTTTGAAAGCGCAGAGGTTTTTTTCTTCAGCCTTCGGAAAACGGAACAAGTCCGCTTGTCAAAGACTTGGCAGGCTCAACAAGCGGACTATTTATCACCTCTTTAGCTAAGAGGATGAACGGAGACATATTACTATATGCGCTATTTGAAATCAACGATTTGGTTGAATCTTGCGTTATTCGTGTCGGTATTTTTAGGCAGTTTGCAGGGCGTCGATGCGCAGTCCACGCTTTTTAATATTCCTTCGACGGACGTTGTGCCGGAAAAGAAGGTTTATTTGGAATTCGACTTTATCTCGCATCTCGAAAGTTACGAAAACGGCGGATTTCAGGCTTATATTCCGCGCGCGGTTGTCGGCTTGGGCAAAAAGGTCGAGGTCGGCGTCAACGTCGCGTTTACCCGCAGCGGCGTGCTGAATCCGGTTGAAATTCAGCCGAACATCAAATATCAGCCGTACCGGAACGAAAAATACGGCGCGGCAGTTTCGACCGGCGTGATTCTTTACGCTCCCATCACGCGCCGCGCCGGGACGAATACCTTTGCGATGGTTTACGGAAACGTCAGCAAGCAGTTCGAAGGCGGCTCTGCACCGCGCGTTACGGGCGGCGGTTACGGACTGATAAACCGGGCGAGCGGAACAGGCGACAAAGGCGGCGTGATGGTCGGATTCGAACAGCCGATTACGAGGAAAGTAAAATTCGTCGCGGATTGGTTCAGCGGTAAAAACCGCTTCGGTTACGGCACGCCGGGCTTGTCGATTACGACCGGTAAAACCAGCGCGTTATATGCCGGTTACAGCATCGGAAATTCCGGTCGAAAGAATAATTCCTTATTCATTTATTGGGGAATTACGCTTTAACTAACCAAAGGAAAATAATTTACGCGTTTTTAATTCGACGCGTCAGCAAAAAGTCAATAATTTCTAATCGAACCAAAAGGAAAAGAGGCTGAAGATTTCATCAGCCTCTTTCTTATTCGGTAGTAAACAAAAAGTAATGCAGTTTGAGTTTTCTTAAGCAAGCCGGGGCGCAGATGAGACTTTATAAAAATACGTTCGAATCAATGGACGTGAGGGGCGCGCCGAGCGACTTTCCTGGAAAAAGCCGGAAGTTTAGAAAAACTTCCGGCTTTTCGTTTTGGCTTAATTTATTCTTACCAGATTTGGCACATATCGCTTCTGACCATTTTATTGCCCTGTTTGCAGCCGAAGGCTTTGGCAAATTCGGGCATGTTGGAAATCGGACCGTTGACGCGGTAGCGCGCGTTCGAGTGCGAGTCGGTCAAAACCTGCTGACGCTCGAACTCGGGCGTCGATTTGGTTGCCCAGACCTGCGCCCAGCCGAGGAAGAATCGCTGTTCGGGCGTGAAGCCGTCGATGTCTGCGGGGCGCGGTTTACCCGTCAGTGAATTTTCAAAAGCGGTGTAGGCGACGTTCAAGCCGCCCAAATCGCCGATGTTTTCGCCCAAGGTCAACTTGCCGTTGATGTTTAATCCGTCCGCGATTTGATAGCCGTTAAATTGATTGACGACGCACATTGCGCGGTCGTCAAATTTCTTGCGGTCTTCGGGCGTCCACCACATTTTCAGGTTTCCTTCGGCGTCGAAGCGGCTGCCCGAATCGTCGAAACCGTGCGAGATTTCGTGTCCGATGACGCCGCCGATGCCGCCGTAATTGATGGCGTCGTCAGCCGTGAAACTGAAAAACGGCGGCTGCAGGATTCCTGCCGGGAATGTAATATCGTTGTTCGCCGAATTGTAGGACGCGTTAATCGTCGGCGTCGTAAAGCCCCAGCGGGTTCTATCGACCGGCTGCCCGACGTCCTGCAGATTGCGATTGACGAGGAACATGGCGGCGTTTGTGCCGTTGTCGAAAAACGATTTGCGGTTGATTTTAAGTCCGACGTAACCGCGCAGCTTGTCGGGATAACCGATTTTGCGCTTGAAGGCGGCGAGCTTCCGGCGCGCCTGCACTTTGGTTTCTTCGGTCATCCAGTCGAGTTTTTCGAGCCGCTGACCGAAAGCCTTAAAGATTTGGTCAATCATTTCGTCGGCGCGTTTTTTGGTTTCGGGTTTGAAGTTTTCCTTGACATACGCCATGCCGAGCGCTTCGCCGAGCGTATTGTCAACTATGCCGACGCAGCGTTTCCAGCGCGGCTGCTGTTCTTTCGTGCCCGACAGCGTGCGGCTGAAAAAGTTAAAGTTTTCATCCACAAACCGTTTTGAAAGGCGCGGTGCGGCGGTGTTGACGACCATAAACCGCATATAGGTTTTCAAATCCGCGAGCGAAACGTCATTCAAAACCCGGTTGAATTCCGCAAAGAAATCGGGCTGCCCGATGTTTAATTGGGTAACTGCCGGAACGCTGCGGGCTTTCATGTAGTTTTCCCACGAAAAATTCGGCGTAATTTGCCCGGCTTCCGCGAGAGTTTTGATATTGTAGCGCGCTGCCGGGTCGCGGAATTCGACGGGGCGTTTCGAAGCCAGCGCGAGACGATTTTGAATCGCCATAACGGTTTTCGCATTCGCCGCTGCGGTTTCGGGCGAATCCCCGAGAAGCTTGAATATATTCGTCATATAATCGACGAATTTTTCGCGGGTTTCCACTGATTTTGCATCGTCCTTGTCGTAGAAATCGCGGTTCGGCAGGCTCAGTCCGCCCTGGCTGACGTTGGCGATGTTTATCGTGCTGTTTTTCAAATCCGCGCCCGCGCCGAAGCCGAAGAACATCGGCACGCCGGAGCGGTGAAACTCGGCAATCGCCGTTTGCAATTCGGTTTTGTCTTCGATTTTGTCGATGCGCTTGAAATATTTTTGGAGCGGTTTCGCGTCCGCTTTCTCGACCGCTTCCTCGTCCATGCACGAAGTGTAAAGGTCGCCGATAAGCTGCTCGTCGCTGCCTTTCGGCGCGTTCTTATTGGCGGCGGCTTTTTCGAGAATATCTTTGAGAACCGTCTGATTGTTGTCGGCTAAGATATTAAAAGTTCCCCAGCGCGAGTAGGCAGGCGGAATTTCGGTGTTTTTAATCCAGGTGCCGTTGGCATATTGAAAAAAGTCCTCGCAGGCGTCAGCCGACGTGTCCATCCGGCTGTTGTCGAATGCCTTGCTCTGTGCCATGATGCCCGTCCAGAGCGACAGGAAAACAGCCAGAGTCGTTATCGAACGAAAATAGAATTTACCCATTTTTTCTTATTTTAAGTTTTGAGTCCTGCGAAAAAGACGCAAGTCTTCGCGAATGAGGAAGCTGCTGCTTTTCAGCAGACTCAAAACAATTTTTCTCCTTAAATTTTGGAATGATTTTGTCTGCAATTTTACGCAATCGTAAAATTATTGTTTCAAAGCGCAAACGAAAAGGCAATCGAGAATGCGTCGTGACGGGGTATTTTTAGATAATCGGGATAAATTTTTCCTTTACTTTTTCGTGCAGCTCGCGCGCGAGAATTTTTCGGTTCGGATTAGCCACGGGAGCGTCGCCGAAATTGATGACGGCGGTGTATCCTTTGACCGAAAAGTGGCGAAACATATGATTGATAAGAACCGTTTCGTCCCACCAGCAGACGGCTTCGCTCGCCGGTATCTCGCCCGCCGGAGTTTTGTAGGATAGCGAGCAATAGTAAACCGGCAAATCCGTCTGCGCGGCAAATTCGAGAAAAGACGAGTTGAACGGAAGAATATCTTCGCCTTTGGTGCTCGTGCCTTCGGGAAAAATCATCACGCCTTCGCCGCTGTCCAGACGCTCGATGATTTCCTGACCGGCGCGCGGAATGTCGCGTTTGGATTGGCGGTTGATAAAAACATTGCCCATATCGCGGACGATTCTGCCCATCAGAAACCAACTGCGAATCTCGCCCTTCGCGACAAAAACGCCGTCCGCGACGTAGCGCAGGGCGGGAATATCGGCATAGCTCAGATGATTGCAGACCAGAAAAAACGGCGGCTTCGGCGCTTCGCCGATGACCTCGATTTTCACATTCGAGATTCGGACAAAGCTCGTCGCCCAGAGCTTGAATATCAATTGCCGCCAGTAAATTTTGTTCGGAATAAAGACGACAGCCAGAAACCAGAGCGCATAAAGCCCGACCGTTGAGACAAAAAATAACGTAAAACGAAACGTGGCGCGAATACTTCTCATCTGGAAAGTATTTTAACCCAATTGTGAAAATGTCGGTTAAAAATTATTCTTCTTTACCGATTTTTTTGAAATCGTATCTGAGCAGCACGCGAATTGGCAGCGGTTTTCCGCTCAGCGCGGCGGCGCGCCAGTTCATTTTGCGAACCGTTTCCGTCACCGCTTCGTCAAGCCCGAAACCTGCCCAGCGAACAATTTCGGTACGCAGAATTTTTCCGGTTTCATCGAAATCGACCTCGATGTCGACGGTCGCGGCAATCGAGTAAAGATTCGCGGTCGCGGTGTATTGCGGGCTCAGACGGCGAAAGGGCAGCGGCGCGCGAAAATTTTTCGCATCCGGCGAATTTTCACCGGGAACTTCCTGCAGCGCGGCGCGTTTTTCGTTTAATTCTTCTTTGGCGATGGCGGAAAGTCGCCCGGCAATTTCTTTTGCCGAATCATTGACGGAATCGAGCAGAAGCTTTTCCGCGCCTTTCGCGTCGTCGCCGTTAAAGCTCGTAAGCTTCCAGAAAACAAGTCTTCCGGTGCGCGCGCTGACGGCGTAAACCGTCGCATAGGATTCAAAATATTCCTTCTTTTCAAAAGATGAGCGCCGCAGATTTTCGCTTTTGACGAGCAGAAAAAACTCGCACCCGATTGCCGCGCCGATGATTTTCGATTCTTCCGCCGTCATGTTAAACGGCTTTGCCGCACCGGCGGAAAGAAACGCCGCTTCGCTCATCGAAGAATCTAAAACCTTGAATTTTTCTGATAATGAAGCCGCGAGCCGCCCGGCAAAATTTTCACTCAAAGAGTTTTTGTCGGGCGTCAAAACGGCGATTTTTTGAGCCTCAAGCGGAAGAACGGAAATTAACGCAAAGGCGCAAAGTCGCAACGCGGCAAAGAAATATTTATAAAAAAAACTTTGCCTTTGTGCGCCTTCGCGCCTTTGCGTTGAAATTGTGCTTTCTCTATTTGTGGTACAGTTTTGCAATTTCTTCCTTTAATTCCGGCGGAAAACAAACGCGGTGCATTTGATAGCCTTTCTGTAAACCGCGCACGGCGGCGCTGATTTCGGAAATTTCGCGGATTACGGGACGCGAAAAACCTTCCTCGACATAAATCTGCTTTTTCGGCTCGGACTCGGTTTTCGTGTAAAAATAATACGGCACGTCGCCCGCTTTGTCTTCGATGAAATAATATTCGGTTTTAAATCCCGAATTTTGGACGACGTTTTGCGCTTTTTCGAGAAAGGCTTGTCGTTCATCCTCGGGCATGTCGAGGTCGAAAGCCTTGAAAAGCCTACGATTCAAAAAGCGTTTCGCCAAATCCGACAAGATTTCATCCCGCGCGTTCTGCCACTGCTTGATATGAAACATCACGTCAGAATCGTCAATCTGCAAATGCTCATTCAAGTTCAACTTTTCGCCCCGCAGAATCTTTTCAAACGGCGTTTTTTCGGCAAACCAGACCGGTTCGCCGGCTTGAAAAAGTTCCAGCGCGCGCCTCAGAAGCGAGCGCAGAACGGCTTCCGCCGAGCGCAGAGTGCGGTGAAAATAAACCTGCCGGAACATATAATATCGCGCTTGCAGATAATCTTCGACCGCGTAAATCCCGCGCGCCGAAACATACAGACGGTCGCGTTCGGCGTCGATTTCGAGGGATTTGATAATCCATTCGAGGTCGTAAACACCGTATTTTGCGCCCGTCATCAAAGAGTCGCGCAGGAGATAATCCATCCGGTCAACGTCGAGCTGCGACGAAACGAGCTGCGCGAGCGCCGATGAATGAAAATCGCCGCGCACGATTGCCGCCACCGCTTCGGGCAGCTCGGCGGAAAATTCGCGCAAGGTTCGTCCGACTTCCGTTTCGCGACTCAGAACGGCTTCGATTGTGAATTCTTCGTGGTGAAAACCGAGAATCGGCTCGATAACGTGCGAAAAAGCGCCGTGCCCGATGTCGTGCAGCAGCGCCGCCGCGCGGACGGCTATTTTATCTTCGTCCGCGATACGGTAGCTTAAATCGAGTTTGGCAAGGATTCGCGTCGCCAGGTGAAGCGCGCCCAAACTGTGCGTAAAGCGCGAATGCTCAGCCGCCTGATAAGCAAAATGCGCCAGCCCGAGCTGCCGAATGCGCCGCAGCCGCTGAAACTCCGCCGTGTCAATCAGACGAACAAGCAATTTTCCTTGCGCGGAATCGGTTTTGAGCCGAATGATATTGTGAACCGAATCGCGGTAAATTTTTTCCGACACGAATTTTTCTCCATCAAAAGCGCGCGAGCAAAAACCGCGGCTCGCGACCGGTACCGGCGAGCGCCGGGAATCCGTTGACCTAACTTAATAAATACAATATTACAAGATACGAAAAATATCTTCGAGACAAATTCATAAAGATATTTTTTCGTCCCGGAAATGTCGTTAAATAAGCGGAATTCAATGTAATTTAATTTGTATATTTATTCGGAAAAAATCCAAAAATATGGAAGGAAGCGCCTTAAAGGTTTTTTTATTTTACAGCGGATTATAATTAAATTGCTTATATATCAATAATTTGCCTGCCAAACCCGATTTTATTTCAGAGTGGCATTCAAATTGTTTATATGATGCTTACTATTGTGCTTTAACTATCTATGTTGGAGTACGACCAAACAAATTTTACTGATTAAAATTTGTCACAAAGTTTAATTTCATAATTTTTAAAGGAGTGAAAAAATGAAAAAAAGTTTAACTTTTCTGTCTTCGATTTTACTCGTTCTGCTGTTAGGCATCAGTGCCTTTGCACAGCAGACGACGGGTGAACTCGAAGGAACAGTTAAAGACGCGAACGGAGCAGTTGTTCCCAACGCCAGTGTTACCGTGACAGGTACCAACGTTGGATTTAACCGCACGGTTCAAGCTAATGATGAAGGTGTTTATCGTCTTCAGCAAGTTCCTCCGGGCATCTACAAAGTGACTGTTGCCGCCATCAGCGGTTTCGCAGCCAGCACGCAGACGACTCAGGTTGGTATCAACAACCTGACGACTTTGGATTTCACGATGACCACGACGGCACAGGTGACTGTCGATGTTGTGGGCGGTGAAAACGTTGTTGACCCGACCGAAACGAAAGCACAGACGAATCTTTCGACCCGTGAAATCGATACCCTTCCGAAAGGCACTGGTTTTACCAGCTTGCTCAGAGCGACCCCTTCGGTTCGTGCAGAGCCTCTTTCGGGACAGTTCACGATTAACGGTTCGACCGGTCCGGAAAACAGCTTTATTGTTGACGGTCAGGAAACCCAGAACTTCAAAACCGGTCTTATCAACACCAACAACGATATTCCGTACCAGGCTCTGCAGGAAATTCAGGTCAAAACCAGCGGTTTTGAAGCTGAATTCGGCGGCGCGACGGGCGGCGTTATCAACGGCGTTACGAAGAGCGGTTCGAACGAGTTCCACGGTGAATTCGGCATTCAGTTCAACACGCCGGAATTCAACGCCGGTCCGCGTCCGATTTACACTTTGACTACCAACTCAGCTGGTCTTGCCGGAAACACGGTTGCGAACAGCGGTCAGGGTATCGAAGTTCGCCCGCTCGAAAGACTCGGCGGCACGAACGTTTATCCGACGGCTCTTCTGAGCGGTCCGATTATCAAAAACAGACTGTGGTTCTTCGGTATTCACAGCCCCCGTATTGTTAATGAAGAACGTACGACCACTTTCGTTTCAGGATTTGGTCCGACTCGTACGCTGACTGCGTTCAACTCGGCGTTAATCGCTGCCGGTGCTACGAATCCGCAGACCTACTTCCGCAAAACCACCTACGAATATTCGCAATTGAGACTCGATGCGCAGCCGCTTAGCAGCGTTCGCGTTTCGTCCAGCTTTAGCTGGAACCCGATTGTTCAGAGTGGAAACATTCTGGGCGGTTCGGTTGTTACCGGTTCGCCGTCGCTTCTCAACATCGCCGGAACGAACTATCAAGGTGCCGACCTTGCAAGATTCCAGGGCGGTCGTCAGAATTCGAACAACTTCAGAGTTGAAGGAACCTGGACGCCCACCAGCAAATTAGTTCTTCTCGGACGCTACACGCGTGGCTTCCTGAACGAAAAACTCGGCTCGTATGCTATTCCGGGCTCACCGCAATACGTTTGCCAGCAGGTTCCTACCGCGACGACTGCAACCGCAGGCTGCGCGCAGGGATTTGCGACAGCGGCTAACGACAACACGTTGAAAGACGTTTCACTGCGTACCGCTTATGATGCACAGGTAAGCTACCTGTTCAACGGCTTCGGCAGCCATGAACTGAAAGGCGGCTACCAGTACAGCAATATCTTCAACGATGTTGCAACCGGTAACGTCGGACCGGGACGTACGTATTTGTACTACGGTGTCAACTGCTTTGACCCTGCGTTCACGTATGTTCAATGGCACATCAATCCGGGTACTTATGCTTGCCCGGCAGATGCAATCGGTACCGGTGTTACATACCAATTCGGTACTTTCGGTAAAGCGAACAACATTGCTCATACCTTCTTTGTCCAGGACAAATGGCAGGTAAGCAGCCGCTTGACGCTGAACCTCGGCTTACGTACGGAACAGGAAACCATTCCGGCGTTCAACGCTGACGCTATCGATCTGAAATTCAAATTTGCAGATAAATTAGCGCCGCGTCTCGGTGCTGCCTATGCGCTTACGAGCGATGGCAAAACCAAAATCTCGGCTTTCTACGGTCGCTTCTTTGACCGCTTGAAATTCGCGTTGCCGCGCGGTTCTTTCGGTGGCGACTTCTACCACGTCAGCTACTTCTATATCCGCTCGGGCGCCCCGAACTTTGCTAACTACTCGGTTGCGAGCTTAGCAGGCAGCTATGCCTTCCCGGCAGGCGGACAGTGTCCGAATCCGGCTGGTTCACAGTATGTCTGCGACCAGGACTATCGTATCGCGTCAAACTCGTCGAATGCGGACGTATTTGAAACCGGTCAGGTTGACCCGAACGTTAAACCGTATCGCCAGAGCGAAGCAACTGTTGAGTTCCAGCGTGAAGTTTTCCGTCAATCGGTCTTTACCGCTCGCTACTTGTGGCGTAGTCTCGACCAGGTAATCGAAGACATCGGTATTCCGACCGCCGCCGGCGAAGCTTATGTTATCGGCAACCCGGGTTCGGGCTTAGCGGCTGAAGTTTACCAGCAGTTGGGATACAACAAGATTCCGAAAGCTGTTCGTAAATACAAAGCTTTACAGCTCGAAATGGATACCCGCTTCGTTAAAGATCTGAGCTTGAACCTTAACTATACGTGGAGCAGTTTGAGAGGTAATTACTCAGGTCTGGCAAGCCCGGACGAAGTCAGTGTGACGACCGGTACTGCTCGTACGACGACGCCGAACGTCAACCGTGACTTCGACGAACCGTGGGTTGGATTCACCGGAACCGGTGATGAAGCTATCGGACTTCTTCCTTTGGACAGAACTCACGTCTTCAAAGCTTCCGGTACTTATACATATGATTGGTGGGGCAGCAAAACGAACAGCACAGATATGTCGTTCTACACGACGCTTCAGACTGGCACGCCGCTGACCACATTCATCAACATTATGGGTATTCCGATTCCGGAAACTCAGCGTGGTGACTTAGGTCGCACGGAAATGTTTTCGCAGACCGACCTTAACTTTACACATCGTTACAGATTCGGTCGTGATGACAGATTTACGGTAGCATTTGATTTCAACGTTCTTAACGTGTTCAACGAAAATAACGTGCTTGCTATCAACCAGAACAAACACAGTGCGTTCTTTAACCTGTCGTCGAGCCGTATTAACAACTGTGGCGCCAACATTGTTTGCGCAGTTAATTACCTGACAAGCAACGGTGTCTTGACCCAGTATTCGGCGGCTGAAGCTGCTTTTGCTCCGTCGGCTAACGTCTTCGGTGTAAATGGTGCGAGAAACATTGCCTTCGGTCAACCGATTTCGTATCAGGATCCTAGATCTGTCCGCTTCGGCTTCAGATTAATGTTCTAAGTTAATAATTTAACTGGAAATTTAAGCCCGTCGTAATCGACGGGCTTTTTTTTGTCCTTTGAGCGCGTAATAAAAACGCTTTTGAATTTCAGAGTAGTGCGAAACAACGTCCGGAACAGGTGAGAAATGAGAGGTCGGAGGTGATAGGAAACCTTTCGCTTATTCCAAACAATTTTGTATTTCATAATACGGAAACCCGCTCAAAAAAAAGAGGAACAGCTTTTTCCCGCGTTTTAGAATTTCTGTTAGTTACCGGAAGTTACTGCTAAAAGTGGAAGCTAAGAGAATTAATCCTGATTGAACAAATTACAAGAAAGTTTCCCGCAAAGCTGCAAAGTTTTTGTTTTCTTCTGCGGCTTTGCTCCTCAAGCGGGAAATTGTCATTCTTTTACCTTAGATTTGCTCTAAATAGAGAGATAAAGAAACACTCCGGAGAATTTCAGGAATGATAGAACTAAAGATTACGCGGGTTTAAGAATATTTTATGAGCAGAGCTTTGCCTTTATTGAAAATTAAAAAGGCTGGGGTTTAATTTTGAATTTATTCCACACGACTACTTGCGAAATTAATTTAGGGAGCTTAAACGGTGCAATTACTTAACAGTTTCCAAACGATTTCTATTTACCCGGTTCTTTTCGGAGCTTGGCAATCAGCTCTTTAATCTCTTTTTTATTACTCGCATCGGGCAAAAGTTTAAGATACACGTCCAATTGGTCGGCGGCTTCCTTGTTGCGACCGAGCTTGTTGTAAAGTAAAGCCAGCTGCCAGTGGACGTCCGGAATCGGAAAGTCCTTACTTAAAGTATTTGCCTGCAAAAGGGTTTTCTCGGCTTTTTCGTTACTGCCGTCCAGCCGCAGAAGCGTTCCGTATAATAACTGGGCATTCGCCGAATTAGGTTGCAGAACGGTTGCCGCGCGCGCCGCTTCCAAACCTTCGGGGCGGTGATTTAATTGATAACAGGCATATGCCAAAGCGTAAAAACTAGAATAACTACGCTGATTTACATCGATTGATTTTATCAGGTAGGGAAGCGACTTTTCATATTCCTTACGCTGTACATACTCGCGCCCGAGTATATTAAGCGCGTCGAAATAGCTGGGGAAAATCTTTAAAGCTGCTTCTATTTTGTCAAAACCAGCCGGTTTGTTATTGCCGATTTCCTTAACGCCGTCCTTATACAGTTTTCGCGCTTCGTCGGGTATTTCCTGAACAAATACCGCTTCGGTAATGCCTGTCAAACCCGTATTCATTTTGCGCCTATCGAATTTGAGATAAACATCGACGTTCACAGACGTTGAACCAAATTGCGTAAGATCAACCAATTCAACAGGCTCGGAGGCATCCAGGTAATTTGTGCCGCTCGCTAAAACTCTGATTATATAATTACCTTGTTTGGCGACTATAAATGAAAAACGTCCCGAAGAGGTAGTTCTTATTCTGCTCAAAGTAGAGTAAAGTTCATTTTGCAGCTCGACATAAACATCCCCGACCGGGTTACGATACGGGTCCCAAACAATCCCGTCAATTCTGTTTATTGCATTAACTGAAACTACGGCACCGCACAAAATCAGACCGAGAACCGCAATTTGCAATAGGCTAATAAATCTTTTCATACCGTTTACTCCTTCACTAACTCAATTAAGTGACCCATTTTTTCTTTTTTGGTTTTTAGATAATGCGCCGCCGGTTCTTTTGTCTTGATGACAATCGGAACACGCTCGACAATCCGCAAGCCCGCCCGCTGCAGGGCTTCTAATTTATCGGGATTGTTCGACATCACGCGAACCTTGCAAAGTCCCAAATCGAAAAGAATTTCCGCGCACTGCTGGTAATTTCGCGCATCGACGGCGAATCCGAGTTTTTGATTGGCTTCAATCGTATCGGCGCCTTCGTCCTGCAATTCATAAGCGCGAATTTTGTTGATAATACCGATGCCGCGTCCTTCCTGCTGCTGGTAAACAATCGCGCCGCGCCCCTCGTGCTCGATTAATTCCATCGCACGGTGAAGCTGCGGTCCGCAATCGCATTTAATCGAGCCGAACACGTCGCCCGTTAAGCATTGCGAATGGATGCGCACGAGCGTCGGAACATTCGCATTCATTTCGCCTTTGAAAAGGACGACAAATTCCTCATCGCTCGTGAGTGACCGATAGCCGGCGATAAGAAAATCGCCGATTGCCGTCGGCAGGTTGGCGACGGCAACTTTCTCTACCGACAAATGACTATTTTTCGGCAGGCAATCATGATTATTTTCCGACAATTTCTATCTCCTAAAATAGAATATATTTATCGTTAATTATAACTCTTAACGGCGAGAAATAGTAGGTAAAATTGTGTTCTGCAGGAAAGTTTTTGGCGGGCGGCGCGGAAAAGCTTTAAGCGCCGCCGGGATTTTCTTTAAAATGAAAAAACTGCTTGCATAAAAATCCGATGCAAGCAGTTTTTAGAGGTTTTAGAGATTATTTATCTTCCGGTTTATCTTCCTCGGTTTCCGTTTCCGGCTTTTCTTCCGACTCCTGGTGCGCGAAAACTGCGCTGTCGCCGGTTCCGAAAATTTTTGCAAGCAGACTGCTCAATACTTCCGAAATCTTTGAAGGCTGGCTTTGCTGAACGGCTGACGGGACTTCTTCATCAGCGAAAGCGAAGTCGAGCCTGACAAGTTCTGCCGTCACGTGCCGGCAGAAAGAGCAGTCAACCAGGTGACTGACAATCGGTTTCGCCTCGCGTTCGCTTAAATTTCCCTCGATAAAAGCGGTTAAATAGTCCTCGTCTAAATGACTTTGTTGTGTTGATAAACCGCTTGTTGCAGATTTGCGGTTAAGATAACGGTCTAAAAGTCCCTGTATTTGTATTTCTTGTGTATTTCTTTTCCCCGTGTTTTCCATTATTAATTCCAGCCTCCCACAGAAAAAGACGCAGTCTTTTCTGCTATTTGCGTAAATTTAGTTGGTTGGGGCAAAAAAACTTTTCTGATGCTCATTCGGTATTTTAAGTTGTCGTTAAATTTTGGTAGAGATTACGTCCGGCTAAATCCTGTGTGGCAAGCTCCATACAAATTTCGATTTCGTCTTCGCGCAGCTCGTGTTTGGCACGCAACTCGGTGCGGAAAAGCTGTAAAACTTTCGCGTAGCTTTTTTCCAGCCAGCGCATAATTGTCGATTCGTGAATCCGGCTTTCGGGATTTTTCTCGCGCGTCGGCGATTTTCTTTGAAACCAATCGCGCAGGGGCGAGCCCTGGCTTTCGACCATTCGTGCAATTTCCCGCAGTTTCAGATTTTCGACGTGATAATAAAGCAGCAGCAGTTTTTCGTGCGTGTCGAGACTCGCAAAAGCAGTTTCGATTGCCGAGACAGTCGCTTTTTTGTAGCGCTGCTTGGCAATCTGTTCAATCATTTCGTCTTCGCCGCCTAATGAAGCGTCGGCAAAGCTCGCGTGAACAAAACCTTCGCCGACGTTTTCGGTCATTTCGTCCAAAGAGACCTCATCGTGCGAAGCACGGTGCAAATCGACCAGCGAATGCCAGATGACCGTGCGCAGCCAGCCGCGAAGACTGCCGCGTCCCGAATAGGTCGAAAACTTTGAAACTCGTTCACCGTCCACGACGCGTGTTCCGTAAAGCTCGACATAAACCGTATCGACGACTTCCTGCGCGTCGATGTCAGTGCTTGCCAAATGCCGCGCGACGCGCTCAAGATACGAGCGATGCTGCTGGTCAAATTCCCACCACGCGCGCTCGCTGCCGTTGGCGCAAGCCAGCGCCAGAAACAAATCTTCGGCTTGAATCTGCCGCAGAAAATCGTTTAATTCTTCGGTTGAAACCGTGTCGGGGGAATTAAGAATATACTTGCGGGCGGTTTTTTGCAGGGATTCTTTGAAGCAATCGAGCCGCACGCCGAAATTCGGCGCATTTTCCGCACACCGGCTGAAAATCTCTTCCATCACCGATTCGCATTCTTTTGGTAATTCCGTTGGCTGTGCTGCTTCCGTAGTCATTCAGGATAACTATTATAGACGAATTTTTGAAATTAAACTAGCCATTTCTAAAACCGCGGATTTGTCGAACTTTTATCTCAATTGCTGACGCCGGTTTCCAAACCGAGAGACGGATTCGACGCCGGCGGCAGTGAACTGTGAATTTTTTCCTCGACGTATTGAAGCTGGTAAAGCCGCCAGTAAAGCCCGTGTAAATTCAAAAGTTCCTGGTGCGTTCCCGCTTCGCGCAGCTCGCCGTGATGGAAAACCATGATGCGGTCGCATTTCTGAATCGTCGAAAGCCGGTGCGCGATAACCAGCGAAGTCCGCTCCTGCATAACGCGCTCGACCGCCTGCTGGATGAGCTGTTCGGTTTCCGTGTCAATCGAGCTGGTTGCTTCGTCAAGAATCAAAATCGTCGGCTCGAACGCGAGCGCGCGGGCGAACGAAATCAATTGCTTTTGCCCGACCGAAAGCCCCGCGCCGCGCTCCCTGACTTCCGATTTGTAGCCTTCGCCGAGTTTTTCGATAAACTCAGCCGCGTGAACTTCCTCCGCCGCCCATCGGATTTTTTCTTCCGGTATTTCTTTTTTCCCAAGGCGGATATTGTCTTCAATCGAGCCGCTGAACAGAAAAACATCTTGCAGCACGACCGCGAAATTCTCGCGTAAATCGCGCAAATCCCAATCGCGCACATCGACGCCGTCGAGCAGAATTCTTCCTTTCTGAACGTCGTAAAAACGCATCAGAAGATTCGTGACGGTCGTTTTGCCCGAACCCGTATGACCGACGAGCGCGATTGATTCGCCCGAATTGACCGTAAAGGAAACGTCCTTCATCACCCAGTTTTCTTCACGGTAAGCAAACCAGACGTTTTCGAACTCGATTTTGCCGATTATTTTGCCGGATTTTTTCGGCTGCGCGGGCGATTCGATTTCGACCGGCAAATCGAGCAGTTGAAAGATTCGGTGCGACGCGACAATCGCGGCTTGCAGGATGTTGAATTTATCGGACAAATCTCGAATCGGCTGAAAAAGGTTTTGCGAAAATTGTACAAAAGCGATGACGACGCCGATTGTCAGAAGCTTTTCGCTCGCCGACATTTCTCTTATAAACTGGTAGCCGCTGAACCAGATGACGACCGCGACGCCGATTGTGCCGATAAAATCGACCATCGGGTAAAAAATCGCGTAGTAATAAATCGTTTCGATATTGGCGCTGCGATAATCGTCGTTGATTTCGTCAAAGCGTTTCTGCGTTTTTTCTTCGGCGTTGAAAAGCTGCACGGTTTGCGCGCCGGAAATATGCTCCTGCAAAAACGCGTTGAGTTTTGCCGTGCGCGTGCGAACCTTGTCGAAACCGTTGCGCGCGTGTTTGCGGAACCAGTTGGTCGCCGTAAAAAGCAGCGGCACGGTGACTAAGGATACGAGCGCGAGCTTCCAGTCGTACCAGAACATCTGCGCGATAATCGCGAAAATGATGACCAAATCGCCCAAAACATCAATCACGCCCGACGTGAAAAGCTCGTTCAACGAATCAACGTCCGACGTGATGCGCGTAATCACGCGCCCGACCGGATTTTTGTCGTAATAGGCAACTTCCTGATGCTGTAATTTCGTGTAAATCTGCGTGCGCAGGTCAAACATCACTTTTTGCCCGACGTTGTTCAGAAGTATTTCCTGCAGATAGCTGAACAGAAAGCGAAACAGAAAGAGCGCGAAAAAGGCGAGCGCGAAACGCCAGATGCCTTCGGTTCGCTGCGGCGTGATGAAATCGTCAACCGCCATCTGCGTAAATCGCGGCTGAATACTTCCCAAAACGTTGACGAGAACGGTCAGCACAAGCGCCACCGCCGCAATATGCCAGTAAGGTTTGAGATAGCTTAAAAGCCGCCGCGCCACACGAAAATCGTAAGTTTTCCCGATGGCTTCTTCTTCTGATTGGTTTTTCGTTTCTTCAGACATCCCGTATTTTCGATTTTAGATTTGCAATTTGCGATTGGCAATTTCAAATTTAAAGTTTTGTGTCATAATTGGTTTTATAAGATTTTGCAGGCTTAAGATTTTTACTTCGACTCGGATTAAACCTTAAAAATCCAAAATCTAAAATCCAAAATCGTTATGAGTCGTTTCGTAAATGACCGCAAAAACAACTGGCAGCGCCTCGAAGATTTACTTTCTATTTTAGAAACGTCGCCTTTGCGCGGGCTTTCGCGCGCCGAGGTGCGCGAATTCGGCGAGCTTTATCGCCGCGCGGCGACCGATCTGGCAATCGCCCGCGCCGAAACGCGCGATTCCAAACTCGTCAATTATCTGAACAGCCTGGTCATTCGCGCGCACGGCAGGATTTATCGAGCCGACACGCGCGGCGCAAATATCGTCTGGCAATTTTTTACGAAAGAGCTGCCGCAAACGTTTCGCAAAAACGCGAATTATATGTGGATTGCTTTCGGCGTTTTTGCGGTTTTTGTCGTTTTCGGTTTTATCGCGACCTGGCAAAACACCGATTTTACGAGCTTTGTCGGTTTGGGCGGCGTCCCGGAAATGGCGCGCGCCGATTTTAAATGGTGGGAATCGCTGAACGACGCGAACCAAATCGGCGCGAGCTTTATCATGGCGAACAATATCATCGTGACTTTCAAAGCGTTTGCCATGGGCGTCCTGTTCGGCGTCGGCGCGCTTTACGATATCGCGATGTTCGGCGCGCACGTCGGCAGCGTTCTTGCCGCCTGCTATAAAATCAATCCGCCGTTCGGCAATGCTTTGGTCGGCTTTATGGTCGGGCACGGCGTCATCGAAATTTCGACCGTCTTTTTCTGCGGCGGCGCGGGCATGATGATCGGTTACGCGCTCGTTAATCCGGGCGATTTGACGCGCACGCAAGCCTTGAAAAAGAAAGGCATGGAAGCCGCTAAAATAGTTATCGGCAGCGCTTGTTTTCTCGTCGTCGCGGGAATTATCGAAGGTTTCCTGTCGCCGTCGAATCTGCCCGTCTGGATAAAAATCGGCACCGGCGTTTCGACCGGCATCGCGATGTATTCGTATCTTTTTCTTGTCGGCAGAGAAGAAGACGCGGCGGCTAACGATTCATTAGCGGAATCACGAGTTTAAGCCCCGACCAAAATTCGTCAACCGCGCAAACCTTGACGTCAACCAGCGCGAGCGCGAGCGCAGTTTCGCGAATCACGTCTTCGCTCACGTCGGTCTGCAATTTAGACGCCTTTTTATACCACGAAACCCAGATTGCGCCGTTCGGCACGATTTTGTCTTTCATCTCAAACAGTGCCGCTTCCATCTCCGCGACCGTTTTGACAAAAACGTGAATCACGTCCGCCTTTTCCGTTAAAGAATCGAGAAAACGGACGCCTTCCGGCAATTCGCCGAGCAGCGCGCGATAATTTTCGGGCGCACTCGCCAAGTAAACTTTATGCTGCGCCTTGATGCCCAATTTTTTAACCAGCGGCGTTCCCGAATAGCCGTTTGTATTCATTTCAATACCAGAAAAATTATTAGCAGAACCACGACCGCGAAACCGACGACGATTGCCGCAATGCTGACCGGCGTTATCCTCGATTTGCGGATTTCGACGTTCGTCGTGCCCGAAGCGGTTTCAAAAGTGCTGTTGATTTTATAATCGCCGACGCGCTGGTCTAAAAGATTGGCGTGGTCGATTAAGTTATGCATTTCTTCCTGTGCGGCGGAGTTGCGGTATTCCGCCTTGCGTTTTTCGACCGCGAGCCGGACGATTTCGTCCGCCGCTTTTTCCGTCACGCGGCGCGCCTGCGCTTCGTCTAAGTTTTGCAGAGCGTTATCGACAATATCTTCCGCCGAAAGCGGAAACAGCGATTGTTTTTTCGGCACAAGTTCCTGATTTTCGTCTTCCATTTTTAACTTTTAACTTTTAATTCTCACGACCTTTTTTTGATGTTTAAGATAATCGTTCCGTACGGAAATTTCAATTCGTGCGTGACCTTCGGCTTCAGATGTTTTTCAGCCAGCAATTTTTCGATGTTCGCAAATTCTTCGCTGAGCAACGACGCGATGATGCGTCCTTCTTCGGCTTGCGAGCGCCGCAGGATTTCCTGCGCCAACCGCATGTCGCCGTCGCCCAGCCAGCGCAGCTTGTGTTCAATCTTGACGGGCAATTGCGCCGTGTGGGTTTTATCAATAATCTGCTCGATGAGCGGCGTTAATTTTTCCTGCCAGTCGTCGGTGTAAACCTGCAGCTCGTAGTTATCCTTCGGCGCGTATTCTTCCATAAAGACGCGCAAAACCTGGCATTTCAAATCGAAGCTCATGACGCGCGGCAGGTGCACGAGAAATCTTTCAAAGGTTTGCGTCACGGGCTGCACTTCGCCCGATTTCCATTTCCGGTAAGTTTTCCGCGCGTAGCGCGCCGCGCCTCTGCCGAATTCCTTTTTGTACAGGACGAGCAATTCTTCGACCGATTCCGGTTCGAGTCCGAGCACGACGCTCACCAGTTTCGAGTTGCGAAGCTGCGGGTCGGGTCGCCATCTGCGCCGTGAAATCTTGTAAGGATTAGCCGAGCTGTGATAGATAGCGAATACCAGCCCGATTACTATTAGAAAAAATAAAACGCCCATCAGGTAAAAGCTATTTTACCCCAGCCGCGCGCTTTTTTACATATTAATTTTGCCGGAAGATTAACGCGGGGCTTTGCGCTCTTTGCGAATTTGTTTGAGCATAAATTCGTCGGGAAACGGCGCGGCGTCGAGCAGTTTTTGGCTGACGACGTTGACCGCGTAATGCGTCGCGTAATGCGGCTCAACCCAGCGGTCGAACATTAGCGTTTCATTATTCGTCCACGTCAAATCCGAAAAGAAGCGCCATTCAAACGGCAAGCCTTTAATCTCGAAAACTTTTCCGGTTTTCAGATTCTTGTAAAAAATCCGCGTCGAATCGGCGATAAACGCTTCAAACGTGCGCGCCCGGTTTCGCACGACGTTTTCAATCGCTACGTCTTTCGGCAGCGGCGCTTCGGTAATCGAAAAATCCTTACTGATTTCCTTTACAAGCGATTCCAGACGCCCGGCGTGGCGGTGAACTTGCGGAATCTGCGCCGCCGCCGTTAAACCAAACAAGACCGCCAACCCAAACACCGTCAGCATTTTTCGATAAAATTTCATTGCCCGTTTCCGTCCTTTCATTACAAAAATAATTTTACTTGCAATGGCAGACGCGCCCGCCCGAAGATTTTGCCCGCCGCCTTTCGAGAAAAAACGAAATGTCTGCGAGCATAAAAAAGAGGAGAAACTTTTCTCCTCTCTTAAAGATTTAACGGAATCAAACCAATTTCAGTGACTTCAAAAATCTCCGAACGCGTTCGTCGGATTCGCCGGCGCCGTGGATGTTTATCGCGTAGTTTTTCTTGCTGATGACAAAAATCATCGTGCCTTCTTTCTTTTCCTTGCAGGAAATCGTACGGTACGCGTAAAATCTCGCCGGTCGGTCGTTGAGCTTATCCTTTCTCGCCAGTTCCGATTCGAAGCGCTCGTTCCACCTGCCGTTGCCGACGTACTTGCCGGCGAAGAATTTCGTCAGTATCCACGCCATCATGTTGAGCGCTGCGTCCTGTTCATTTGCCGACAACTCAAGCGACCGGTTGGTTTCGAGGATGAAAAACGACAGCCCGCCGCCGCTTGCCGTGTAGATACGCGAATCGCTCGTCGAGCTGACATCCACATTGCCCGGCAGCTCGGCGCTCAAACCGCCTTCCTGCGAAAAAATCTTCCACTCGCGATTCTGCTTCTCGTCGTCCGCCTCCGACGGTTTGGTCGCGGCGTCGTTCGGCGGCGTCGGCGGGTCGTCCCCGGGCGCGATTGGCGCGACCAGCTCGAAGGGGATGTAAACGGAATCGACCGTCTCGGCGAGCGGTCGCTCAAAGCGATACGATTTCAGCTCCTCGCGAAATTCTTTGAGTTCGGCTTCGGAAATGTCTGCGGACGAAAATTTCACGCCGTCCGACAATGTTTTGCCAAGCGGCTCGGCGTCCTTTTTCGCCAGCTCGTCGGAGCGCTTGCGCGAGAGTTCCATGAACTTTGCGCGCGCCGCGTCGTATTCTTTCAACTGCCGCGCTTTCTCGTCGGGTTTGCCTTCCATCTCGGCGATTCGCGCGAGCTGCGAGGACAAACTGGCTTGATAACTCCAGGCGGTGTCTGATGCCGGGTCGAGCGCCGTCGCCTTTCGGATTAACTCCGAGCCTTTCGCGGCGCACGTTTTAAGTTTACGGAAATCCGCCGGATTCTGCGGCTTGCGAAAGACGTAAACATCTTTGCCGTTCTTTTTGACGATTGATTTGACCGGCGAAACGTCGCTGATTTCGTTCGCGCAGGCGTAATTGTCGGCGGCAATCGAAGTGTAGAATGCGGCGCGCTGTTTCGCTTCCTCGGACTCGTTCTCTGCCTTCTTGAGCAGTAAGGCGGCTTTTTCTTCGCTGCCGAGCCGCCCGTAGAGCGAGATAATGTACTGGTTGATTTCCGCGCGCTCGTTCTTGAAAAGCGGATTCAGGGCAGCGCTTTCATAGGCTTCGATGGCTTTTCTGACCAGCGCAGTGTTTTCCGGAGAGTTGTCGTCCTTCTTGATTTGCCGCGCCGCAATTCCCGGCAGCAGCCGGAGGGCGTAGATGTTCTTCGCGTCCTTTTTCAGCACGGACTCAAGCGTCGTCTGCGCTGACTTGAAGTTCCCGTTCTCGATCTCGCAAATCGCCGCTTTGATTTCGACCTCGGCGTTTGGCTCGTCCGGGTTGCCCATCACGCTGACTCCGTTCGAGCACGCCAGGAGAGTGAAAAAGACGCCAAACACAACCAAAAAACTTTTCATATATTCATTCTCTTCAACTCTGATTCAGTCACAGAACAAATACGTATTTTTAACGAAGTATTTGCTTAGTTTTTACATGTCTTGAAAGGAGGCGTTTTTTGAGACGCTTTAATCGGGGCGCAGCGTATGAAGTGAAAGTTTATTTTCTGCTCGCAATTCGGCGGACAGACGTGACCGAGATTATTCTGGCTTCGGATTGAAAGCCTTCGTGCGTGGCGCAGTGCGCGTTCTGATCGACACGTCCGTTGAATTCGCATTCCTGCCCGTTCTTACATTTCGAGAGAATCGCGCGCCCGACCGCCGATTTGTTGCGGAAACAAAAACCCAGTAAATCATCCGTTTCGGCGCTCAGATAGATGATGATTGATTCGGTTTGGCGGACGTTTAATTGACCTCGAAAGACAATTTTTTCGGTCGTTTGCGCGGTGGCACCGGCGGCGGTTAAGCCGAAAGCCAGAACGATTAAGAAAACCGCAATTTTCATCATATTTCACTTTCGTCTAAAGCATCCCGCGTTCTTTAACCCTTAAGTAAGTTTCCAGAAGTCGCGGCGCGAGCGTCGAGGTCGTCACGTCGAGCGCGAGACCGCCGAGCGTTTCGACTAATCTTAACGCCGCTTCGCGCTGGTAGATGATTTCTTCCGCCGCGGATTGGACGAAAACTTCTTTTAATTCTTTCGGCACTTCGCTGACGGTCGCGTTGAGGTCGCGGTCGCCGATGGTGACGACGAGCGGCAGATGGCGCGGACGCAGGAGTTTTAAGGAATTTATCAGCT
>DASWRC010000198.1:0-5051 GCA_036403375.1 Pyrinomonadaceae bacterium | reverse complement strand
TGTCTCCACTTTTTCTTGACCATATCATTTTTGACAACTAAGCGGTGCGGGAAACATTGAATGTGTCCGTCGAAAGTGTCCGTTGGTAAAAAAGAAAAAGCACTTACCGAGAGTAGGTGCTTGAAAATAAAGAGTGGAGATGAGGGGGGTCGAACCCCTGACCTCTGCATTGCGAACGCAGCGCTCTGCCAAACTGAGCTACATCCCCGTTTATGATTTCAAATTACAGATTACAAATCTGCGAAAATTTAAGTTAGCCTAAATTAGAAAAGGCGTCAAGCAATCGAATCGCAAATTGAAATCGCCAATCTAAAATTACTGGACGGTGGCGGCTAAAAGCGAGCCTTTCGGGTCTGAGGCATACGCCTCGCCGCCCTCGATTTTCCCGATAAGTCCGTGAAAAACAATGTCCGTGTCGTTTAACACAACCACCACGTCGCCGGGGCTGTATTGTTTTTCGTCAATCGGAAATTTAATAATCGTCGCGTTGCCGTTTTCCTGCGAAACGACATCGTAATCAAAAGTGTCAGCATTAAAGCTGAGCGTCTGGCAAAATGATACTTCCATAATATTTAGTTCCCTAATCCGCAGTTTGACGGAATTTTTGATTCTAACTTTTCGAGAGCGTAAAGTCCAAAGCAATCGCGTCGTGGTCAGACAGCAGCGTGTCCCGTTCGTCTTTCAGATTGCCGATTGTGCGGGGTTTTCCCATGGCTTTAATGTTTTTTCCGGCAAACCAATCGAGCCGTCCCGAAACTCTGCCGCCGACGCGACCCGCCGCCCAGAAGATAAACGGGAAACACCATTCCGGCACCCAATCGCGCAAGTTAGTGTTTTTTTCGATGCTTTCGACATCGTAATGCAGCGTGCCGGCGCCGATTTCGTTCAAGGTTTTATAATCGTAGCCGCGCCGCTCCAGTTCGCCGAAAAGCCCGCGCTCGAAAAAACGGTCGGGATGCGGGAAATGTTTTTTCACGACGCGCTTGGGTCCCATAAAAACGCGCCGCCAGTAGCCTAAAATGGCGCGCGTCGAGTTTTGCGAATTAAAAGTCGTCGTGTTCCAATCGCCGCCGATGACGGTCGGCAGGGCGGGCAATGTATCAAGATGGTCGAGAATAATCTTCATCTGCAAATGTCGATGCCGGCGCGAACAATGGGCGTCGAGATGCGTCGTGACGGCGCGAAACGTTCCCGCCGGATGTTCGATGTCGGCAACGAGGGCGCGCAAATAGCCGAGCCGTTTTTCTTTGCCGAGCATTTTGTCCTTCCCGTTCGGCAGCGGCACGGCGTGCGCGTTTTTTATCGGAAAGCGCGAAAACATCGCCAGCCCGTGAATCGAATTCGTATTCTCGCCCGGCGCTTCCGATTCGACGCCGCTTCCCTTTTGCAGCGCGATATAAACGGGCGCGAATGCGTAATTCAGTTTTAGTTCGCGAGCCAATTCCTGCGCGACAAAACGATTGCGGCTGCGCGCCATTCCGTAATCGAGTTCGGTCAAAAGCAGTAAATCCTTGTCTTTTAAACCGTCATGATTTTTGAGCGCGTCCGTAATTCCCTCAAAAATATTACCGCGCTCAATATTCCACGCGAGCGCGGAAACGAGCGCCGAGTGCTGAGTGCCGAGTGCTGAGTGCTCGGCAAAATTCTCCTGCACGACCGCCGTTAGAATCCGTTCGACGGTCGGTTTGATTTTCTGATAGACTTCCGATTTTTCGGTCTCCTCGATGGATTCAAACTTCAGAAGCTCGGGAAAATACCGGTTCAAATCGTGCTCTAAAATTTTCGGGGAACTGCTTTGTATATTACCTTCGCCAAACATAAAAGTTTAAGGATAAAGAATTGAGTGTAAAAAGACAAAATATAGTTTTTTCAAAAAAGTTGAATTTGGTTAACGATTAAAGTCTTTTGAACGTCTCTAAAAAAGATTTGGATGACGGTCAATGCCTTTCGGATAGCGTTTAAATGAATTTGAATCATAGTCAAAGCGTTTCAGTCCGGGACAATTGACACGCATTACGAAACATACCCCGGCACAGCTCGTATCAATCGGGCAGCCTTTTTTACAATTTCAAAAATGCAGGAGATTAGATGAAATATCATAAGTTTTTTTACGCTCTTTTTTCGTTGGCGCTCATTTTAACTTCGCTCGTTTCCGCCAGCGGACAAATTACGGCGATAAAGGCGGGAAAGCTCGTCGAACCGGAAACCGGCACGATTTTAGTGAATCAGATTATTCTCGTCGAAAGCGGAAAGATAAAAGCGGTCGGCGCGGGGCTTCAAATTCCGGCGGGCGCGACCGTCATTGATTTGTCGCGCTCGACGGTTTTGCCGGGATTGTTTGATTGTCATTCGCATCTCTGCCAGATGACTTCGCCCGGCAGCCGCGATTTGTTTACGACCGACATCAAGCAATCGACCGCGTACCGCGCGATTATCGGCGTCAAAACGGCGCGCGAAATGCTCGAATCGGGGTTTACGACCGTCCGCGATGTCGGCAATAACGCTAATTACGCCGACACATCGCTCCGCAATGCGGTCGAAAACAATCTTGTTCCCGGTCCGACCATCATCAACGCCGGACGGATTATCGCGCCGTTCGGCGGGCAATATCACCTGCGCCCGGAACGCGTCGAACTCGGCGCGCCCGAGTATCTTTTTGCCGACACGCGCGACGAAATGTTAAAGGCAATCCGCGAAAATATTCATTTCGGCGCGCTGGTTATCAAAATCGTCGTTGACGACCAGAAATACATCTATTCGGCTGAAGACATAAAATTTATCGTCGGGGAAGCCGCCAAAGCCGAATTAAAAGTCGCCGCGCACTGCATGACCGAAGACGGCGCGCGCAACGCTATCGAAGGCGGCGTCGCCTCGATCGAACACGGCTTCAGAATGTCGGACGAAGCATTGCAGATGGCAAAACAAAAAGGCGTCGTGCTGGTCGGAACTGATTTTCCCGAAAAAGACGCCGAATATCTGGGACTTGACCCGAAAACCGCGCTCCTTTTTCACAACATCTTTCTCGACCGTCTGAAACGCGCCTACAAAATCGGCGTCACGATGGCTTACGGCACGGACGCGTTTTTCGACGTTCCCGGCGAAACGCGCGGCACGCTGGCGATTTCGTATCTCGACAGTTACACGGAGGCGCAGATTCCTGCCCGTTATGTTTTGCAAATGCTGACGACGAACGCGGCAAACCTCGTCGGCGTCGAGAAAGAGCGCGGCGCGATACGCACGGGAATGTACGCCGATATTATCGCCACGCCGGAAAATCCGCTCGATAACATCGACGCGCTCAAAAAGGTTTCGTTCGTGATGAAAAACGGGAAGGTTTTCAAGCAGAGCAAATAAAAATTCAGCGGCGGCTAAACGCAGATTAAATCAATCTTTAAATCAATCCGCGTGCATCCCTGGTTTATCGGCGGCTAAAAGTTCCGATTTTTAGTCGTCGTATCTTTCCTTGGCGGGCGCGACCGCCAGAAAATCGTTGGTGATTCTTTGGGTGTAAGTCTGAAGAAGCTCGGCGAGGCGCTGGCGTTTGTTTGAATAGAAAATCAACCCGACGTGTTTAGGTTTCTTGACGCGATAGACGATTTCCGCGTCCTCGTAATGCGACGTGTCGGGCGCTTCTTCCTTTGAAAGTGCGAGCGCGATGCCGGCATAATCTTTCCTGAGCTTCGGCGCTTTGTACGGTTTTGTATCGGTCGCGGTTTCGAGCTTTGCCCATTCGCGCCAGAGATTAAAGCCGCTTGCCTGTTCCAGAACGTTGGCGATATACGCGCCGCCGACGCGCGCGGCGACTTCCAGAAGATAAAACTCGCCGGTTTCTTTGGATTGCAGAAATTCGGCGTGCGCAACGCCTTGCCGGTATTCGAAACCTTCGAGAAGCTGCTGATTCAGGCGTTCCAGCTCCTTGCGCTCCTTCGAGCGGTACGGCACGGTATAGGTCGTAAAAACGCCGCCGTGATGCGAAACGCTAAACGGCGGCGTGCCGTATTCGCTGACGCCTGAAGCGACGATTTTGCCGTCGGCGACAACCGAATCGACGTGATAAACCTTGCCTTCGATAAAGCGCTCGATCAAAAACTGCGACGGATGGTCGCGCCACGTGTGGCGCTTGTCCAAATCTTTCAAAACCGTCCAGACCTCTTCCGCCGTGTCGCACTTGCGGATGCCGAACGCCGAAACTTCCGTGCGCGGTTTGACAATCCACGGCGCGCGCGTCCCGTGCAGATAATCGTTAATTCGGACGGAATTGAAACCGCCGACGAATTCCGGGCACGGCATCCCGATTTGCAGGGCGAGATTGCGCATTCGCAATTTATCGCGAAACCGCAGCGCGTAAGAATTTGAAATGCCTTCGATTTGCAGATGTTCGCGCGCTTTGGCAGCCGTCAGAACGTCGAATTCGTCCAAGCCGACAATCCGGTCAATCGGCTGGCTGCCCGCCATATTCGTAATCACGCGAACATAATCCGCCGCCGACGCGTGGCGCTCGACCGTTTTCGCTTCGCTAATCGCCGTCCATGCCCAGGGCGCGTCGAGCAAATCCTTACGCGTCACTAAAGTTACATGCCAGCCCGCGTTGTAGCACTCTTCCAGAAATTCATTCCCTTTGTGCTCGCTCGCAATGCAAACTATATATTTCTGCATATCATTAGAATCGGATTTCAGATTAAAATAATTTGAAATCTGAAATCCGGAATTCGGAATTTTGTTTTGCGCCTTAAAGATGGCACAATTTAAATTGTAAAAAACAACGAAAATCCTTTGTTTTGACACTAACAAAATTGAGTGATAACTTGCAAATTCTGCGGTTTAAGATTTGGAGTAAATAAATGGGTGAAATTGATTTAGCAAATTTAGTAAGCCATCTGGTAATTTATATGGTCGTCCTGCTGCTCGCGATTTCGGCGCACGAAGCCGGACACGCCTGGATGTCGTATAAATTCGGCGACGATACGGCATATCTCTTGGGTCGCATAACCTTAAATCCGGTGGCACATACCGACCCGATAGGAACGCTGCTTATTCCGATTATCAGCTTT
>DASWRC010000197.1:0-54286 GCA_036403375.1 Pyrinomonadaceae bacterium | reverse complement strand
ACCGCGACCACATAGCCGCTCTGGTCTGTACCGTCGAGGTTTATCGGCTTCACAATCAGAAGCTTTTTGCCCTGCAGGCGCTCGTCTTTCTGCGAAGCGACGACCGTGCCTAAAATTCTTGCGATTATCATTTTTCAGTGGTCGGTGGTCGGTGGTCGGTGGTCAGTTGAAATCAGATTTATTCTGACCACCGACCACTAGCCACTGACCACTATTTCGAAACTACCGGCAGTCTTTCATCGACGCTCGAATGAGGACGCGGGATGACGTGAACCGAGACTAATTCGCCGACGCGGCGCGCGGCTGCCGCACCGGCGTCAGTCGCTGCCTTGACTGCCGCGACATCGCCGCGCACGATTGCGGTGACAAATCCCGCACCGATTTTTTCATAGCCGACAAGCTCGACGTTCGCCGCTTTAACCATTGCGTCCGCCGCTTCAATTGTCGCGACGAGACCTTTTGTTTCAACCATTCCCAATGCTTCTTGCATTAAAGTTTCTCCTAAAAAATTCTGTTAAAAGTAATGAAAAGAAAAATAAGTTTAACCTACATTTGCCGCTTGCGCCAAAAGTTCGATTAATTCTTCGCGCGAGAGCGAAATTTTCCCGCTGTTCGAGTTTTCGTGCGTGGCGCAGGAAATTCCCGCCTCGTCCAGATAGCCGCACGCCTGGCAACGCGCCTTTTCGGTTAAGTACCCGGCTTTTTCGCGGATGTCGATGAGCTTTGAAATCGCGTCTTTCGGCAAATCGTTCGCGCCGCCAAGCGCGCGCGCTAAGATAGCGATTTTCGCCGTGTGTTCCAGGGTTTCCAGTCTATCGAAAGCCTGCCACAAATCTTCGCCGTACGCGACCGCGCCGTGATTTGCCATCAGAAGCGCGTTGTGATGTTCGACAAACGGCTTCATTCCATCGGTCAATTCGCTCGTCGAAGGCGTTCCGTAACTCGTCAAAGGAACGCAGCCGAGGGTTAAAATAACTTCCGAGAGAATCGGCGCGTCAATCGCGAGTCCGGCAACCGCAAACGCCGTTCCGTGCGGCGGATGCGCGTGACAAACCGCCTTTATGTCGGGACGCATTTTATAAATCAAAAGATGCATCGCGAGTTCCGACGAAGCCTTTCGGTCGTTCAAAGCCTTGCCGTCCATATCGGTAATCGCCAGCGAGTCTTCGGTCATCCGACCTTTACACGTCATCGTCGGCGTCGCAATCACGCGGTTTTCGTCCAGGCGGATGCTGACGTTTCCGTCCGAAGAAACAACATAGCTTCGCTCGTAGAGCAGTTTCCCGACTTCGATAATCTGTTTTCGCGCGTTCGATTCGTCCATAAAACAAGAAACCACAGATTAACACAATCGAAGAAAATCTTCATCGGTTAACCTGTGGTTAAAATTTTTTTGCGCGGCTGATTTAACGAGCTTTTGACGGCACGGTTCTCATCGGCATAACCGGCGGGGCGGGCGGCGGCGGAACTGCATACGCCGGGGCGGGCGGATTCGGAACCTCAACCGTGTCGAGCACCCAATCGCGTTTTTCCTGCTCCATTTCGGCGAGACGTTTTTGCAAACGGTTGTTTTCGTCGCGCAGGCGGTCGTTTTCCATCCGCATCTGCCGATCCATTTCGCGATGCCGGCTGAATCCGCGACGGAACTGGAAGCTCGGCGCGGCAACCGTGACAAAGAAACTGGCGATAAGAAGTCCGACCGCGAAAGTCAGGACGAAAGGAGCAATTCTTTTAACAAACGACATTAAATTCATTTTTCACATACCTCTTAAAATCTATAATTCCTTAAATCTTGGTAAAAATTCCAGAAGCGAATTTTCTCTACTGTTTTATTCGGCTTTTCGCCGCGTTTGGTTTCAAATTTTTCCCGTTTTTGCTCGCGGGCTTCGCCAAAAAATACGACAGACTTTCGAGCGAAATCGTTAAATCGACGTTTTTGATTTTCACGTCGCCGCGAGCGCGAAGCGGAAGCGGCGCAAAATTCATGACCGCCTTGATGCCCGAGCCTGTAATCTGTTCCAAAACCTCCTGCGCAAATTCCGCCGGCACGGCAATCACCGCTACATCTATCTTATACTTTCGGGCGGTTTCCGCGAAAGTTTTTATGTCGAAAATTTCAACTTCGCCGACTTTCTGCCCGATTTTCTTCGCATCGGCGTCAAACAGCGCCGCGACCGTGAAATTCGTCTGCGCGAACCCGTAATAATCCGCGAGCGCCGTTCCGAGGCGTCCCGCGCCGATAATTCCGACGCAGTGCCGCTTGTCGAGTCCGAGAATTTTCGTCAGATGCTTGCGCAAATCGTCGATGTAATAACCGACGCCGCGCACGCCGAATTCGCCGAAATACGCCAAATCCTTGCGAATCTGCGCTGAATTCAAGTGGAATTTTTTCGCCAGCCCGTCAGAAGAAACGGTCTTTGCGCCCTGCGCTGTTAATTCATTCAAACAGCGCAGATAGACGCTCAGGCGATTGGTGGTTAGTTCTGAAATCTTGTCAACTTTCATTTTTTCCCGGGCAGAGTAATTATAAATTATATTTTGTGAAAAATATAACTAGCCGAATTGATGAAATAATTTTTTCCATCGTTGCCCTCAAAGACTTTATAAATTACAATTTATGTTTCAAGTGTGAAACGCTTCGGAGGTAGAGCGATGTACGAAACGAAGAAATCAAAGCCCAGCGAGTTGGCAAAACTTGGAATTAAGTTTTATGAAGAAAAGCTGAAACCGATTTTAGAGCCGGAACACAATGGCGAATTTGTGGCGATTGAACCTTATTCGGGACAATATTTTCTTGAAAAAAAGAAGCTCGACGCGATTTTAAAGGCACGCGCCGAAATGCCCGACAAACTTTTCTTTCTGGCAAAGGTCGGAACAATCTTTACAGGTTCGTTGAGTCATTATGTTCCAAACAACGGGTAGCATCAGCGAAAAACTCCAACCGATTTTAAGCGTTGAATTAGCAAATGGCGCAAGGTTTGATTGTCTTTTGGACACGGGCTTTCAAGGAACTCTAATAGTTCCGCGAGATTTCGCCGAGAAAAATTTAATAGTTATAACAGGAAGCGAAGCATTCCTGGCGGCTGAAAACATGAGCATTGAATTTGACACGGCAATTGCCGAAATAAAATGGCTCGGCGACGAATTTTCATTGCCTGTTTTGGTTAGCGAATCGACCGAAGCATTAATCGGCGTCGAAATGTTGATTGATACGTTGATTGAGATTGATTACAAAAATCTGACAGTCAAAATTACAAAATGATTGCATATTTATCTGGAAAAATTTTAGAAAAAGACGCGAACCTTTTAATTATCGATGTCGGCGGCGTCGGTTATGAAGTGACGATTCCTCTTTCGACTTTTTACGAGCTTGGCGAAATCGGTGAACCGGTCGAGCTTCGTATTCATACGGTTGTCCGCGAAGACGCGTTTGCTCTTTTCGGCTTCAAAACCGTGCGCGAAAAAGAATTGTTTCTGCATCTCATATCGGTTTCCGGCATCGGTCCGAAATCCGCCATCACGGCGCTTTCGGGAATGAGCGCCGACGAGATAATCTCGGCGATCCGTCAAAACAATCTGGCGCGTCTCAATTCGATTCCGGGCGTCGGCAAGAAAACCGCCGAGCGCCTGGTCATCGAGCTGCGCGACAAAATTGGCAAGCTCGCCGGAATTGCTTCGGAAGAAATGAAAGCGCAGGGCATTCCGCAGGCGTCGGGCGATGCGGTTTATGAGGACGCGATTTCGGCGCTTGTAAACCTCGGTTACCAGCGTAGCGCGGCGGAAAAGGCTTTAAAGCAGGCAATGCAGGAAGGCACCGAGATGAGCGTTCAAAAACTGCTTCGAAGAAGTCTGCAATTGCTGGCAAAAGGTTAGATCGATTTTGGAACGGCGGATTTCGGGCTAAGCTGATTTTGAAAATTATGCTTAAAAAATTTGCATTTTCAGTCTGTTTTTTATTGAGTTTGTCCGGAGTTTTAGCGGCTCAGGAAATTCCGAAAATGGCGGTCGTGCTTGAAAAACAAACCGTCACGCCGGCGCGCCAGCTCGTTTTATGGATGCCGAATCCGACGAAGCATCCGCGCGAAACGCCCGAAGAAATTTATACTTGTCCCGACGAGACGCGAGGGCATTATTATTCGGGTATTGTCAAAGTTTCGCTGGTTGATTTGAAAACTAAAAAGCTCATTAACACGATTGAAATTCAAGGCGGCGACTTATCGGAAGAAAACACGATTGATTTGCCGTACCTCATTCATCGCGGCTACTACAAAGTTCCGCAGATTGATAAAAACAAGGAAGGCAAGCCGGTTTTGATGAACCTGAAAGATTACAACGCGGACGGCAAGCCGTTTGAATTCGCGCTTTTCGACGCTGAAGCCTGTATGGGTTTGCCTTCGACACTGATTGGCTACAGCGCAAAACAGGATAGAGTGATTCAATACCAGACCGAACTGAAAACCGGCACGGAAACGGCGCGCGAGTTCTGGGTTGATTATCTTTTCACCAAAGCGCCGAACCGGCAAGGCGTCCGGAAATACGAGATCGATTATCGCGGTCGCGCCGGAACGCTCGACAGATACGAAATTCGTTACGACCGCGAGCGCGAAATGTTTTACGGAACGCTCGTCAGCATTTCGGAGGAAACGGAAAACCGGCGTCCCGACAAATGACTCGACGATAAAAATCGGCAGTTGGTCGATTTTTGATTGAATGGCTCGAAAAGAAAATTAAATGACCGAAGACTTAGAAAATTTTGATAACCGCACCGGAACCGCGCTCGACGACGAAGCGCAGTTGGAACTCTCTTTGCGCCCGACGCGGCTTGGCGAATACATCGGACAGCGCAAGGTCAAGGACAATCTGCGCGTGTTTATGAAAGCCGCGTTAAAACGCCGTGAGGCTTTAGACCATATTTTATTGTTCGGTCCGCCGGGCGTCGGGAAAACTACGCTCAGCGTCATCGTCGCCAACGAAATGGGCGCGAGTCTGAAATCGACTGCCGGACCGATTATCGAAAAAGCGGGCGATTTGGCGGCGATTTTAACGAATCTCGAAGAAGGCGACGTGCTTTTTATCGACGAAATTCACCGGATGAACCCGGCGATTGAAGAAGTTCTCTACCCGGCGATGGAAGATTACAGCCTCGACATTATGATCGGTCAGGGCACGGCGGCGCGCTCGATAAAGCTGGATTTGCCGAAGTTTACGCTCGTCGGCGCGACGACGCGACCCGGCTTGATTACCGCGCCGCTCAGGGGTCGTTTCGGGATTGTTTTTCATCTGGATTTTTACACAACCGAAGATTTGCAGACGATTATCGAACGCTCCGCCGGAATTTTGAATGTCGAAATCGACGAAACCGGCGCGCACGAAATCGCCAAACGTTCGCGCGGCACCCCGCGTATTGCGAACCGCCTGCTGCGCCGCGTGCGTGATTATGCCGAGGTCGATTACGACGGGCGAATTACGGAAGAAGTCGCGAAAGATGCGCTCAACAGAATGGAAGTCGACGTTTTCGGGCTTGACGAAATCGACCGAAAACTGCTTTTGACGATCATCGAAAAATTCGACGGCGGTCCGGTCGGCATCGGCACGATTTCGGCTTCGATAAGCGAGGAAAAAGATTCGATTGAAGAAATTATCGAACCGTACCTGATTCAAATCGGTTTCTTAAACCGCACGCCGCGCGGTCGCATGGCAACGCGGCTCGCTTATGAACATTTCGGCTTGGACGCGCTTTTGAAGGTCAGCAATTCGCCCGGTTTGTTCGATTGATTATTGACCACAGAGAGACGCCGGCACAGAGAAAATATTAAAATCGCTGTGCCGGCGTCTCTCTGTGGTAAAACTATGCTTTTTACGCGATAATGAACCATTATGCTGAAAGGATTTTCGATTGCGGCGCTTGCCGTTCTAAGTTTTGTTTTACCCGCATTTTCCCAGAATCGCTTTGAAGGCTACAACATAATTTTGGACGTTCCCGAAACGCAGCGCAGTGCGCTCTGTGCGATGCGTTACGTGCCGCCGTCGACGAGCATCACGGTTTCAGATTTGAATTCGGCGACGCCGATGAATCTGAAATCCTGTGACGGCTCTGAGAGCACTCTCGCGAAAGCGACGGCTTCGACCTTTTCCCTGAAAGCCAGCCCGACCGATTATAAATGGTGTTTTCAGGGCGAGGACAAACGCTATCGCATTTCGTTTAAGGGCGACCAATACGTGCCGACGGTCGTTTATGATTGGATTGCGACCGGCGACGAAAAGAGCGCGGGCAATTACAACGTGAAGGATTTCGGCGCTGCCGGCGACGGTCGAACCGACGATACGATTGCGATTCAAAGCGCGCTGGCGTTTATCGCGTCGCGCAACGGCGGCACGCTCTTTTTTCCCGAAGGCGATTACCAGGTCGGCGGCGTGCCCGGATTCAAAGGGCTGGCGCTGCCGTCGAATATTACGATTCAGGGCACGGGCGGGCTGCAGTCGATGGCTTCGACGAGCGATTTGCCGCGCAAAAATCCGACGCGGATTATGCTCAACGGCGCGAGCCGCGCGCTTTTCCGCATCGGCGAATGCATGGAAAAAATCGCTATAAAAGACATCGAGCTGATCGCCGCCAGCCAGCAGAACACCATCGGCGTCGAAGGCGTGGGCGCATATACCGCGGCGCAGGATTTGTATTTTGAAAACGTGACGTTCCACAGCTTTACGCGCGGAATTTCGGCGCGCGGCTTGCCGCAGACCGATTTAAACTGGCAGTTCGATTATATACAGCTCGACCGCTGCCGTTTTATGTATAATACCGACACCGGAATTTACACCAATATTCGCAATACGGACTGGCGCGTGCAAAACACTCTGTTCATTAATCCGCCGCGCACCGCCGCGAACAAAGCGGATTCGATGACTTTCGAGCGCGCCGCCGGAATTTTGATCGACAATACGGTCGGCGGCGGTTTTCCGAATGCCCTCGGCGGAACTTTCCTTAATATTCTCGACAGCGGCAGCGTGCTGGTTTCGCATTCACAGACCGAAGCGATGACTAATTCGTTTATCTACAACGAGCAGAAAAATCCGAATGCCGGCGATTATTCCGCGCCCGTCACGTTTCTCAACTCGGCTTTCGACAACCCGATTATCTTTCAGGCGCGGCGCACTTTCGTCTCGACCGGCAATATCTACGGCGGAAATACTTTTCGAGCGGACGAGCGCGTCCGGGTTTATTCGACCGGCGATAGGTTTTGCTACGACGGTTACACTCTCGCCTGTCGCGGCGCGGCGAAAAACAATTTCGATAAAGCGACCGTCATTTTTATGACCGGACAGCCCGATGACGGACAGGTCAAAGGTCACCCGACGTTTTTCGGAACCGACGTGCAGTTCGGCGCGCCCGTGCAGATGCCTTCTTTGCAGCAAAATCAACTGCCGCCGGGCAAGGCAAACGGCGCGCTCGTCTATTGTTCAAATTGCCGCCGCAATACGACGCCGTGCGAGGCAGGCGGCAGCGGCGCGCCCGCGATGATTGTCGCCGGTCAGTGGAGCTGTTTATAATTTCAGAATAGGCGCTCTGCGACCGACCGCGAGAAGCACACGCCCCCGCCAAGTGCGCCGGAGATTGTCCGCCGCACTTTCGGCAAATCCCTGAAAGCACAGCTTTTATATTACATTCCGGTGAGGTTTATAACGCTCATTTATTGTACTTTCCGGCGTAAAAGTCATATAATGAAGTTAACCCCTTTATTGTTACGAGATTTTTCGTGCAAGCCGGATTGGAAATAAAAAGGTGTTTCCAGACCGGTGATTGTTGTTTTCGGCGTTTTGATTAACTTTCCCGATTAAACCGTTCCGTTTCAATTTAACCTTGTTCCAAAAGGGAGACATTATGGAGCAAAGACGTTTAATCCTCTGCATAGACCAGGTTGAGTCGTGCGAAATTATGGAAATTTTGTTTAGCCGTGTCGGGTTTCAGGTGATGTCGCTGCAATCCGCCAGAGACGCCCTGCAATTGGCTCAGCAGCATTCTTTCGCTGCCGTCGTCGCGGAATATCTTTTAGACGAACTTTCGGGCGAGGAATTTTGCATCGAGATGAAAAAACACAAGCCCGAGCTGCCGCTTATCTTCTATTCCGCCGAATCGCGCAACGAGTATAAAGAACGCGTGCTTTCCGCCGGCGCAACCGCGTATCTCGTCAAACCCAACGATATTCATCATATCGAAAAAACCGTCATGGATTTAGCGCTCGCTTAAAGCCTTCAGACCGGCTTTAAATTTCAAAATTTGAACGGGCGGATTCTTGCCTTTTCCGCCCGAATCGAAAGGCTTTTGTGAACCGGACAAAGGTCTTTTTCCGTATTTCAAAAAACAAAATTTATTGATGATACGCTGAATTTAATGTTATTATCAGCCTGTTTATACTCGACAAACAATTAACTTCCCGCTTCCGCGGTCGCAGTAAAATTTTTGGAGGTTAGGATGGCTGATGAAAGTAAGGGCTTAGGAATGGGCTGTATAGTTCCGATTGTCGTCGCAATAATCGGTTTGATGGGTGTAATCTTCACGGCGGTAATTACCAATATCGACAAAATTATCGGCACGCCGACACCGCAGCCAAACGTCGTCGTCACGGCAACGCCCGCCCCCGTAACCAGTCAACCCGACGAACCGGCGTCTAAACCCTCAACTGAATCCTCGCCTAAATCTTCAAGAAACAGAACCGCCGCTCAAATGATAGGTTTCTGGAACGTGACGTTCGCCAAATTAAAGTTCGACGTGACTTTCATAAACGGCGGTCTTTTTGAAATGTCCGTCGAAGAGTATCCGGCAGGCTCCGGCGAATGGTCGTATTCGGGCGGAGTTTTGACGACCAGAGCCAGCAACGGCGTTGAAACGCGCGGCAGCGTCAAATGGATAAACGACGATGCTTTCGAAGTAACGGTGACGGACTCGAGCGATTCGCCGATGATGATCGGACAAAAATATCATTACAAGCGAATGAAGGATGATTAAATCGGCGGATTTGCCTTGCCGAACAAAAAGCAAAAGCAAAAGGAAGTTTTTAATTTCCCTTTGCTTTTTTACTTTTCATTTTTTACTTTCTATTCTTCGACTTCGCCGTCATCGACTTCGAGCAATGAAGCGCTCGTCACAAGGTCTTCTTCGCCCGTGCGAATCAGCATCACGCCCTGGGCGGAGCGTCCGGTTTCGCGGATTTTATCGACACCGAGACGAATCAGCTTCGCCTGCTGCGTGATAATCATAATTTCCGAATCCTCGTTGACCGGAAACGCCGCGACGACCTTGCCGGTTTTGGCGGTCGTTTTCATATTGATAACGCCCTTGCCGCCGCGTTTCGTCAGACGGTAATTGCCGACCAGCGTCTGCTTGCCGAAGCCCTGTTCGGAAACGGAAAGAATTTTTTCCGTGCCTTCCTGCGAAACCGCGAGCACCGAAACACAGAAATCGCCTTTGCGCAGATTGACGCCGCGCACGCCGCGCGCGACTCTGCCCATCGGGCGGACGTCGGTTTCGTTGAAACGAACCGCCATTCCGTCGTGCGTCGCAATCAGAATCTGCTGTTTGCCGTCGGTGCGAATGACGTTCAAAAGCTCGTCGCCGTCGTCGATATTTATCGCATTGATGCCGTTTATGCGAATGTTTTGATAGTCGGCAAGCGCCGATTTTTTAATGACGCCCTGCTTGGTGACCATCGTCAGGTAGGTTTCTTCCGAAAAATCCCTGACCGCCATCACGGCGACCAGTTTTTTCTCAGACGAAAGCTGCACGAGATTGACGACCGCTTTGCCGCGCGCCGACGGGTCGGCTTCGGGAATCTCGTGGACTTTCATTTTGAAAACCTGCCCGTCTTCGGTGAAAATCATCAGGTAAGCGTGGGTCGAAGCGATGAACAGATGCTCGACGAAATCTTCGTTTTTCGCCTTCGCTCCCAAACGACCTTTGCCGCCGCGACCTTGTTTTGAATAGGTCGAAACCGGCGTGCGTTTGATGTAGCCCTGATTCGTGACCGTGATTGCCACGTCCTCGTCGGGAATCAAATCCTCGATTCGAAGCTCGACGCCGGCATCGACGATTTCGGTTTTTCTGGCATCGCCGAAATTCTTTCTGACTTCCTGAAGTTCATCAATAATGACCTGCCGCAGAAGCGGTTCGTTCGCCAGAATCGCTTCGAGCTCGGCGATATGTCTGAGAAGCGCTTCGAGCTCGTCAATGATTTTTTGACGTTCGAGAGCCGACAGACGACGGAGCTGCAAATCGAGAATTGCCTGCGCCTGAATGTCCGAAAAACCCAGCGCCCCGACGACTTTTTCCAAATCCTTCAGGAATCCGGCAAGCGTTTTGTCGGAAGAAACGCCGCGCCAGTTTTTAATTTCGTGCAGATTTGTAAAATTGCCGGTCAAAAATTGTTTCGCTTCCTCGACCGAGCGCGAATTGCGAATCAGCGGAATGATGTAATCGAGCGCGTCAATCGCCTTGTTCAAACCTTCCAGGATATGCGCTCTGGCGTATGCTTTGCGAAGCTCGAACTCGGTTCGGCGGCGCACGACCTGGCGGCGGAAATCAACGAAAGCTTCAAGAATCTGCTTGAGATTCAAGACTTTCGGCTGTCCGTCAACAATCGCGATATTGATGATGCCGAACGACGACTGCATTGCCGTCAGTTTGTAAAGTTTGTTAAGTACGACCTGCGGAATCGCGTCGCGTTTGAGTTCGATGACGATTCGCATTCCCTCGCGGTTCGATTCGTCGCGCAGTTCCGAGATACCGTCGAGTCTTTTCTCGTGAACGAGCTCGGCGATTTTCTCGATGAGCTTTGCTTTATTGACCTGATACGGAATTTCCGTAACGACGACCGCGTCGCGCTCGCGTTCGCCGCGACCGATTCTGTCAATCGCCGCGCGCGCGCGCATCTGAATAATGCCGCGACCTTCGCGATACGCGCGGTGAATTTCCTCGCGCCCGTAAATAAAACCGCCGGTCGGAAAATCCGGTCCCGGAACGAGTTTAATAAGTTCGTCAATCGTGATTTCGGGCTTTTTCAAGAGCGCGATGGTCGCGTCGAGAATTTCGGTCAGATTGTGCGGCGGAATTTTCGTCGCCATCCCGACGGCGATTCCTTCCGAGCCGTTGACCAGCAGATTCGGAAAACGCGTCGGCAAAACCGTCGGCTCCGATAAAGATTCGTCGTAATTCGGCTGAAAATCAACCGTTTCCTTTTCGATGTCGGCAAGCAGATCGTTGGTCAGCTTCGACATACGGACTTCCGTGTAGCGCATCGCCGCCGCATTGTCGCCGTCAATCGAGCCGAAATTTCCCTGCCCGTCAACGAGCGGGTAACGAAGCGAAAATTCCTGCGCCATACGAACAATCGTGTCGTAGGCGGCAGTATCGCCGTGCGGGTGATATTTACCGATTGTATCGCCGACGACACGCGCCGACTTTTTGTACGGCTTGTTGTACGTGTTGCCAAGCTCGTGCATCGCCCACAAACAGCGCCGATGCACGGGTTTTAACCCGTCGCGCACGTCCGGCAGCGCGCGCCCGATGATAACGCTCATCGCGTAATCGAGATACGAGCGCCGCATTTCGTCTTCGATATTAATTTGTTGTTTCTCTAAATTTATATCCATTTATTTATCTTCTAAATTTGTCTTCTTTTCTAAACTTTTAATTATTTATAAACTTCCGTTGCAAAAGGCGTGAGCATAAAAAAATACTGGAAAAAAAAGCTCTTTAGTTGTATTATTATTTTACAGGTTTTGTGCCTGTAAGGCAAATTAAAAACGCCTTTGAAAGACGCTTCCAGAGAGCTTTCAAATCATATCTAAATCTCATCTTTTCAATAACTTTCAGACAACAGAGGATTATATGCTTTCAAATACTTCCGTGAGTGAAAAAGAAGACCGCCGAATACAGCGCATCGGGCTTGCTTTGCCGATTCGCATCGAAGGAAGAGTCAATAAAGAGGTCGTCTGGAGCGAAATTACGCGGCTTCAGGACGTGTCCGCGTTCGGCGCCGGTTTTATTCTGAATCGTCCCGTCAAACGCGGTCGGCTGGTCGCGCTGACAGTGCCGATGCCGCGCCAGCTGCGGTGCTACGATTACATGGAGCCGCAGTATCGCATCTGGGGCTTGGTGCGCCGCTGTATCGCGGTCAAAAACTCGATTGACGCCGAGCAGTACGCCATCGGTGTCGCCTTTATCGGCAAGCATCCGCCGGTCAGCTACACGGAAAATCCGGCGAAGCTCTTCGACATTAAACAGCTCGAAGACAAGGGCTTCTGGCAGATTGTCGAAGCCGCCAACATGCCGGACGAGAAAGATTTGCCGAAAGAGCTGCGCCGTCATTCGCGCTATCAGATTCCGGTCAACGTTTTGCTCGAAATTCTCGACGAGGAAGGCAACGTCGTGACGGCGGAAATGACCGTCACGGAAAATATTTCGCTGGGCGGCGCGTCCGTGTTCACATCGCTCAGCGCCGGTGTCGGCTCGTTTATACGCGTTTCGAGCGAGCAGTACAACACATCGATTATCTCGGTCGTGCGCGGCAAACGACTCGGTACCGACAGCATTCCGCGCCTGCATGTCGAGTTTATCGACCATTTCTTCCCGCTCCAGGGCATTGACTAAAACTCGATTTAGTGGATAGTTGATAACGGATAACCGGTAGTGGAAAAATAAACTATCAGTTATCCGTTATTCGTTATCCGTTAAAATGAAAAGCTCTGCCCCGCACAAATACGCGCCGCCGCTGGTGATTGACGCGGCTCGATATATCTCGCTTGCCGCCGGCAAGATTCTCTGGCGCATCAAGTATCACAACAAGGAAAATATCCCGAAAAACTTAAAAAGCGGGTTGCTGATTGCCGCTAATCACCAGACGTATTTCGACCCGTTCTGGATTTGCGCGCCCATCCGGCGCAGATATCGCTTTATGGCTTGGGATAAGGCTTTCGGGTGGTTTTTTGTCGGCTGGTTAATCAAATATCTCGGCTCGTTTCCGGTCGATACGACGCGCGGCACGACCAAAAGCGTTTTGCGCGAATCTCTCGGCGCTCTGCGCGACGGCGCGACGCTGCTTGTTTTTCCCGAAGGCGCGCGCACGTTTCCCGACGGCAAATTACTGGAATTCAAAACCGGCGCGGTGCGGATTGCGTCCGAAGCGGATGTGCCGATTCTGCCCGTCACGGTGCGCGGCGCAAACCGCGTCTGGTCGCAAACGATGAAACGCCCCAAATTTCGCAAAGTCGAAATTTTTTATCACCCGCTTTTCCACGTTCCGCGCGCCACGGAAGGCGAAGACTACCGCGAACACCTCGAAAAAGTCACGGCGCAGCTCGCCCGAATCATCGGTTCCAAACTCTAGCCGATGACGAATTACGAATTGAAGGCGTAAGAAAAAAAAGCAGGTTTTAGAAAATCTGTGCGAACGACTTGGTTTGAAAGCCGTCGTCTGGCAAACGGTTTTCAAATAATTTAGCGAGTTGGTTCATCGACGGGAGTGAATACTTAACAAATCCCCTTTTTTCCATCATTTAATTAAAATTAAGGTCATCGAATTGAATTCCTACCGGTTCCGTTCCCGCGCCTCTGACGGCTTCTACCAGCTTTATGAAGTCGCCGTATTTACTGGATTTGGAAACCTTCAGGAAAACTGTTTTCTCGACTTCATTTGTTCCTTCACGAAAAATTCCGTTGGCTTCACGTTGTTTAAAAACTTCAACCAACTTATTTTCCAGCTTTTCAGGAGCGGAAATCGTTCCCATTTCTTCGTTGTTAAGTGTCAGGGTTCCATCTGACTTCAACATTGCAGCCAATGTCAAAGGATTTGGTCTCGCCGGCTCATCTGTTTCGTCTATCGGCGCCGGTAATTTCACTTCCAGCTTTGCGGCATATGTCTGATATGGGTCCGACTCTTTTTTCTCACCGATTACGACTAATCCGACTTTGCCGATTTCGGCTTTTCTAATAATGTCGAATACTTGCAAAACATTTTCATAAGAGGCGTTGATATCCGCTTTCAAATAAACAATTTGCTTATCGGGACTCGTCACTTCGGAGAAATTTTTTAACTTTTCGGCTAATTCCTCCTTCGTAATTATATTCTCAGTTCTTTCTGCTTTACCGGGAACATTATTTTTCTGCTTTAATTTATTGTCGGAGGTAAGCGTTAAAATCATTGATGTTTCTTTATCAATATCATAATCATAATCTACATATTTAACGTTTTCGGGCAAATTGACCGTTTCATTTTTTCTTTTTGGCTCATTAATCAAAAACGGTATCCCGATGGCTGTCGCGAGAAGCAAAATTTCAATCGCCGCCGCCGCAATGAGCGGACTCCACTTCAATTTTTTCCTGGATGATAATGGAATGACGGATGCCGCTGCCAGAAGAATGAAAACGACCGGCGCCGCAATTACGCTCAAAACCAGCCACTGGCTGATTTCTGCGCCGGCGGCGCCGATCCCGCCCGCGCTGACCGAGCTGCCGGGACTAAGAACTTCCATAATTAGCAGCTGGGCTTTCCAAAACAACCCGGCAGGCAGTAAACAAAGAATCCCGCCGACGGCGAAAAACCAGCCCGGCGGCGAGGAAGTTTTTGTTTCAACTATTAACCGAACGATCAGGACAATAATCACCCCAATTCCGCAAAATGCCGCGAGATAGAGAGAAACAAGAACCGGGATGGACGCTTCTTTCATGCCTGCCATGACTGCCGCAATTCCGGCGGTTTCGGCATTCCTCAATGCCTGAAACACGTTTATCAAAAAAATCGAGCTCAGAGCGCCGCCGAGTGCCGGAATTGTGTAACACAAAGCCGTGAGCAAACGTGTCGTAATCGAAACTTTTAAGCGCGGCGGATTTTGCTTATCGTTCAGGAGCGAAGCATCGGCGGCGGGCATTTCGTGTTTTATAAAAGGGACCGCCGGATTATACGGCTTCGTGACGGAAGACGGAGTAAAAATTTCATTTAATGCCGCCCCGTCTTCAAGACAAAAAGCCATTGTTTCATCCGTATATGTGCGGCTGCAGACAGGACATTTTTTCATTTATTCCCCCTAAAACAAAACACTTCAGGATTTTAGCCGAGAAAGGCGATTGTAAGCAAAATACAAAGCTTTGTTTTAACAATCCAGGATTAATACATGGATTTTGGTCGCTTAATTTATAAACTCAAAAGGCGTTTCGACAAAGGCGTTTATGAGACGCTTTTCGTTTAGGTAAATTTTTATATAACAAGCAAAGGTGTACCTTCGGGGAAATGTAAGTTTATAGCCTCTGCTCCTACATAATCCTCTTGTCTCAAAGAGATGCTGAAAAAAGTATTATCCTCAAAAACAATACGTAGATAATCTGACGTTAAAACAATTTCAATAACTTTCTGAGCAATTCTTTCACACAAAGTGTCTCGGAATCCTAAATCCCCAAAAGAATAAGTACGGTCATTAGTAACAACCACAAGCGGCGTTAACACAGTTAGGAAATAACCATTGAATTGCAGTTGCAAATAATCCATTACAAAACTGACAGCCGAAAGTTGTTCTCCGATAATTCGAGAAAAATAATCTGATTTTTCTTTAACTTTACCCATAATGTTTGTGTCTCATAAAGGGGCGTTTTTGAGACGGATGTTACGGAGTCCAAGTATCCCACTCTCTAGATGTACCTGGCAGGTATTGACCAAAATATTCACACCCCTCATATATGGCTTTTAGAATTTCTTCAGCAGTTTCAAAGTCAATATTTTGAGCATACCAAAGTCCGTCGCCATCAATTTGTACGTCTAAAGCATTAAGGTAAAAAGCATCTTCAAATTCCAAATCAAAATCGTGAGAAATATAATCAACGATATATTCATACCGTTCTTTAATTGGAGTATTCGGATTAAAATCTGAAAATGTCACTCTCATTGTGAATCATAAATTTTGTTAATCTGTCTTAAAAAGGGGCGTTTTCGAGACAAACTGAATAGCACGGATGCTAAAGATTAAGCGGCAAAGATTCGTTTCAATTATACGGCGTGACGGGCGGTTTCGGAAGCGGACGCCTTTGCATATCCTGCTGTTTGCGCCGTTCTATTTCCTGCTGTTTTCTTTGGAGTTCGAGCGCTTCGCGAAGCTTCTGCTTGTCGGCGGGCGACATTTTGCGCCAGACAAAGTCCGGGAATTTTTGTTTCGTTCGCGGGTCGGTCGGCGGCGTGCCGGCATCGTCTTCGCCATCAGCATCGTCAACGTTGATTTCGGGCGGCTCGTCCGTCTGCGCAGCTTCATTTCTTTTGTTCGGGGCGACCGTTTCCGGCTTCGGCTTCTGTTCGGTCGGTTTCAGCTCGGTTTTCGCGACGGTTTCCGGTCGTTTCGTTTCGGGCGCGGCGTTCGTGTTCGACGGATTTTCCGCAACGACGGCGTTTGCATTCGTCGTATTCGTTTCCGCCGGATTGACGTTTTCCGGGGGCGCCTCGACCAGAATCATTTTCTTTTCGGCGTTCGCGTTTGCCGGCGGCGTCGCCGAGTGCCCGAACATTTCGGGCTTAACGACATACGCGGCAGCCAGCGCGCCGAGCGCCAGCAGGAGACTGCCCAAAACCGCGCCGAGCGCCAGACCGCGCCGATTGTTTTTCGGAGCCGCCGCGAGCGGGTAAACTTTTGCTTCCCGCTCCTCGAAATCGGCGGTCTTAACCGGCTTGACCTGCGTGACTTTTGATTCGTCGTTGGAAAAAGTTTCGGTTTCGATGTCCGCTTGCTTAAGGCGCGAAACCTGCGAAGCGTCGCCGTAAATCTGCGTTTTTTGCGAGAAAATATTCGTATTCGGCGCGCCGTCCGTAAAAGTTCCGGCGGTTTCCGGGGGTGCTTCGTCTTTGACTTCCAAAAGCCGCGCGCGCATTACCTTTGCCGACGCCGGGCGCTGTTCGGCGTTGAGCGCCATCGCTTCGGTTAAAACTCGCGAAATCCCGTCGGAAATCTCCGGGCGGATTTGGCTGGCTTCAATCAGCGGGTCGGGCTTGTCGCTCAGAACGTTCATCGCGCGCGTTAGAGCGTCTGCCGGCGGAATGCCCGTCAAAAGATGATAGAGCGTCGCCGCCAGTGAGTATAAATCGCTGCGCGGGTCGGTTCCCGAACCTTGAATCTGTTCGATTGACGCGTAATTTCGCGAATACCCGAAAACCGATTTCGCGGCGGTCGCCGATTCGGCGTTCGTCGTGGTGCCTTTCGCCAGACCGAAATCGAGCAGGATAATCTGCCCGCGCGAGGTTAATTTCAGGTTCTGCGGCTTGATGTCGCGGTGTATGACCTGTATTTCCCGCGTGTGCAGGTATTCGAGCGCGTCGAGCAATTGAACCGCCCAGCCCACGACGTCTTCGACCGCGAAAACTTTGCCCTCCGATTCCAACTGCTCGGAAAGGTCGTCGCCGTCAATATACTCCATGACGAGAAACTGCCCGCTGCCGTCGATGAAATGGTCGGAAACGCGCGGCAGAGCGGGATGGCGCAGGCTGTTCAAAAGACGCGCTTCGCGCTCGAACGCCTTGCGGAATTTTTCGTCCGTAAAGAAAGTTTCCTTAATCGCGACGGTGCTTCCGAAACGCTCGTCCGTGGCGACAAAGACTGCGCCCATGCCGCCCTGCCCGATTTGCTTTTCGACGCGGTAGCGTCCCTGTAAAATTGTTCCCGCTTCAATCATTTTTTGCTCGCTTTTTGATGGACTCGTTGGGTTATTTTACTATAAAATGCCGAAATCCCGCCGTTAGTTGCCCGTTGATTTTACGTAAATTACCAGATTTTGTTGCGCTAAGGCAAAAAGGCAGGCTTCAAATAAGCCTGCCTTTTCAAGTTTTTATGCTTTGATTTTTGATTACTTGTAAGCATTCGCCCCGACTTTCGGCAGATTGTAAACGTCGGCGAGCGTGTTGAGCTCATAGCGCACGTTTGCCCAATTATTTTCGGTCGCCGCGCCGAAACGGTAATTTTTCAGATTGCGGTTGATGTCGCTCGCGATATTCAAACAGCGTCGAACTTCGTCTTTATTTTCAATCCACGCATCGCGCCGCCCGAATTCACGCGATAACTCGTCGGTCGCCGATTCCAAATCCTTCGCGCGCTTCATCAGCCAATCTTCGCGGCTCGAACCGTTCAGACGGCTGCGGTCAAGCGATTTATCGTATTTTTTGACAAAATTATCGACGCGGTCTTCGACGCGCGTAATTACCTGTTTGACCTGCGCTTTGGTCATCATCTGGTTGCGCGATTCGCGGCGCTGTGCGCGCCCTGCGCCCGCCAATGTAAAAATCATCAAAACTGCCGCTAAACCAACAAACGAATTCACAAAATATTTTCTCATTTTTCCTCTCTCTCCTTATTTGCTCAAAAAATTAAGCCGTTAAAACTTCAAAATTCGCGAGCGTTTTTTCTTCTCGCTCGCTTATTCTGACGCCGGACTTTTTCAAAAAGTCGAAGAAATTTTCGCAAAAAAGCAAAAAAAATTTTCTTGTAAATTATTATGCAAAAAAGAGTTTTGTCATTCGTCAGTAACACTTTTTCGATTCAAGATTTTAGTCTCAAAGCCAAAATCCAAAAGCCAAAATCCAAAATCAATCGTGCCATTTCTCGGTCATATCGCACCAGATTGCAAGCCCGCGCCAGCTGCCGAATTTTCCGTAAAAAGCTTCGATTTCCTTATCGCTGCAAACCTGCTCCGAGTTATGTTTTTTGTAAAATGCGCCGCGCAAAAACGAATCGAGCGCCAGCCCGTCGTAGCGTCCGACGAGCTTTAGAAGATTTTCCGCCGCATAATCGCCGAAGCCTTTGACGCGTTTCATTTCCTTCTTCAATTCTGCGGTCGGCAAATCGGAATCGAGCCACGCTTCCGGGTTCAATTTGCCGCTCGCCGCCTGTTCTGCCAGCTCGACAAAATACGGCGAGCGATAACCGGCGCGAATCTCAGCGCGATAGAACGCTTCCGAAACATTCGCCATCGCTTCGGCGGTCGGAAACGCGCGTCGTCCGTCCGCCGCTTCTGCGCCGAGTTTTTCGACCAGGTTTCGGACCATATTTTTCGTTAAACCCCACGAACAATTCGTCGTGCAGAGAGTTTTTACCAAATCCTCGAAAACCGTCGGCGAGCGCAGGAGCCGTCCGCCGCTCAGGCTGGCGACCCAGGCAAGCCGTTTTTCTTTTTTGGTGAGCCGGTAAAATTCGCTCAAATTGTCGTCGAGCCGCAAAATATGCCGCGTGTCGCGCAGAATTTTGTCTCTCGTGACGGGATTGATTTCATCGCCCGAAACCTCGATTTCGATTGCACCGCCGTGCTCCGAGATGACGGCTGAAACCGGTTTTTCGCCCGTAAAAACGTAGCTCAAGCGCCAATTTTCCAAATCTATCTCAAACGGCAAAAGCTGACACCAGCCGTGGCTGTAAACGGCGGTTTTAAAATTGAAATCGGGCGGCGTTTTAAGGCGCAGGCTGGTTGTCATAGGAGAAATTCTAAACGGAAAAAAATTTCTTTACAAATCTTGACATTTCTCAGACCAAACCGGATTTTGCATCGTCTAAGAAATCGGGAAACATATATAAAATTCGGGTGATAACTTGCAGTAAGACAAAATAAAAAAATAATGCTTGTTTTTCGCGGGCGGAATCTTTTAAAATCAAAGTGTAAATCATTTATTTAACGTCGCTTTTGCCCCTAGCCGTTAATTCAACCCGATAAGTTCAAACAAAGAAGATAAAGAGGAGGAAAGGGTATGATTGGCAGAAAATCATGCTTATTTTTAAGCATTGGATTAGCCGTATTTCTGTTGTTTTTCCCTGTTTTAGCGCAGGAAGAAGACCCGAACCCGGATTCGCCGACGCCTGTTTTGCTCAGCGAACCGGATTCGACGCGCGCTTTGACGGCATTGCCGGCAGCGAAAATAACAACGCGCAGCATCAGTCAATTGAGATTACAAACCAGAGCGTTTGCGCTCGATTCCGTGGTGACGCTCTACGTGACCAATATAGAATTGCTCAAAGACGAGGGCGCGACTGCTTTTCGCGTTTATGTCGAGGACGCACAGAAAAGAAAATACCGCTTTCCGGTTCTGGATTTGCAGCCGGTCAAAGATTTCGACGGCGTTTATGCGCTGACCGTTCGGCTGCACGACGAGGTCGGTTACTGGGAACCGCCTTCGGCTGACGGCGACGTTCTCGTCAACGTTTCGTGGCGCGGTTTAATCAGCAACCGCGTGCGGCTCGGGCTGGGCAAAACCGGCGGCGCTATCGAGGAAGACAAGGGCGCCGCGCCGACGCCGCTCGCGGGTGTTCCCTACAAAAGCTCGACGGGCGACCAGACGAGCGATTTCGTCGGGTATCGATGGTCGGGCGACCGCATCAGGTTTCTCGAACAGGCAACATTCGGTCCGAGTGTCGCGCTCGACAATCGCATTCGCCGCATCGGGCTTCGCACATGGCTTGCCGAACAGTTTGAAGCGCCGTATCCTTCCATCTCAAATTCGTATCCGAACGTGCCTTTGAAACCGACAAATGCGCCCGCCGATTGCAACGGCGAACCGAATGGAGATACCGTCCCGGACGTTCCGGCAACTTGTTTCCGCGACACCTACACGATGTATCTGCCGCAAACATGGTTTTACAAAGAAGCGCTTTACGGCGACGCGCAGTTGCGGCATCGCGTCTCGTGGGCGCTCTCGCAGCTCTGGGTGATTTCCGGCGTCGATACGCAGCAGTCGAGCTGGATGATTACATATCACCAGCAGCTCAGCAACAATGCGTTCGGGAACTGGCGAAATTTGATGAAGGACGTCACGCTCAATCCGGGAATGGGAAATTATCTGGATATGATGCGCTCGACGCGCACCAATCCGAACGAAAATTACCCGCGCGAGATTTTGCAGCTTTTCAACGTCGGGCTGTTTATGCTCAATCAGGACGGCACGCTCCAGCTTGACGGGCTGGGCAATCCGATTCCGACCTACGACCAGAATACGGTCAATAATTTCACGAAAGTCTTTACCGGCTGGCGCGACTGCAACGCGGCGGCGAGCTGTCCGAATCTCATTCCCGGCTCGCCCGATTACAAAGACCCGATGCTGCTGGTTAACGGCAACCACGATTTGACCGCCAAAACGCTGCTTTCGTATCCGGGCTCGACGACGACGAACATCGCCGCCTGCGCGGGCTGCACCGGTACGGCGATTGCGACTTACGCGAACAACTCGCTTAATCAGGCGCTTGATAATATTTACAATCATCCGAACGTCGCGCCGTTTGTCAGCAAGTTCCTGATTCAGCAGCTTGTGACCGGCGACCCGACGCCTGCCTTTGTCGGGCGAGTCGCGGCGGTGTTCAATGCCAACCGCACGAATCCGTCGCAGTTAAAGGAAGTCGTCAAAGCAATCCTGCTCGACCCCGAAGCACGCGGCAACGTGAAAACCGACCCGACTTACGGCAAGCTGCGCGAGCCGGTTCAACTGATAACGAATCTTTTTCGTCAAATCGGCGTCACGGACGCCGCCGGTGCGGGCTTGAGTGACGGAAACATCAACGGTCGTATTTCGAATCCGTTAGGACAGGACGTTTTTCGCGCGCCGACGGTTTTCAATTACTATCCGCCGAACTACGTCATCCCCGGAACGGCGCTGATCGGTCCCGAATTCGGCATCTACAATACGGGCACGGCAATCGGTCGCGCGAATTTCGCCAATACGATGGTCTTCAGTCAAATCAATGCGGCGCTGCCCGACACGCCTTCGGGCACGAAACTCAGTTTCACGGAATTGACGCAGATTGCGGCGGCAGATACGACCAGCAACCAATTGCTCGACGTTCTCAACCAGCGAATGATGCACGGCGCGATGTCTTCGCCGATGCGCAGCTCGATTATGACGGCGGTCAACGCGGTCGCTTCGACAAATCCGACCGCGCGGGCGCAAACGGCGGTTTATTTGATTGTGACTTCGTCGCAGTATCAGGTGCAGAGATAAACAGTGGACAGTGGTCGGTGGTCAGTGGTCAGATTTGTCTTTTCTGACCACCGACCACTGTCCACCGACCACAATGGAGAGATTATGAAACAGAACAGACGAGACTTTTTAATCAAATCAGGCTGCGCCTTATCGATGACGGCGCTCGCCACGCAGATGCGGCATTTCGGTTTGATGCAGGCAATGGCGCAAAAGGCGGATGACGCGAACACGTCCGCCGTGCCGCCGGATTACCGCGCGCTGGTTTGTATTTTCATGTCCGGCGGCAACGACGGCAACAACACGGTCATCCCGAACCACAACAGCGGCGCAATTAGCAGCTATCAGAATTATTTCGATGCGCGCAATCCGCAGGGCTTGGCAATCGCGCAGGCTTCCCTGCTGCCGATTACGGTTCCGCGAATGAGTAATCTGACCTACGGCTTGCATCCGGCGTTCGGACCGCAGGCGGCGGCGAACACTATCGTCAACAACGGCATTCACGAGCTTTGGGCGATGGGCAAAATGGCGGTTGTGACAAACGTCGGAACGCTCGTCGCGCCGATGACGAGGACGCAGTATCAGAACAATTCGGTGCCCAAGCCGTTTCAGCTTTTTTCGCATTCCGACCAGGTTTCGCAGTTTCAATCCGGTCGCAGCGACACCGAATCGTTTACCGGCTGGGGCGGCAGACTTTCGGATTTGAGAACGCCGCTCGACAATCCGGGCGTCCAGATTCCGATGATTACGTCGATTTCGGGCGGGCAGCTTTTTACCATCGGTCAGACGACGCTGCCGGTTTCGATTGCGAACGCCGCAACCTCGCTGAGCAATGTTCTCGCGCCGGCGGGTTTTAACGGCACGGCGGCGGCGAACGCGCGGCTCGCGTCGTTCAACAACCTGCGGACGATTGATTTGGAGTCGGATGTCGTCAGAGCCGCCGGCAGCGTCACCTCGCAGGCAATCAACGTCAACAATTCTTTCCAGGGTTTTACGGAAGTCACCGCCACTTTCCCGAACACGAATATCGGCAACCAACTCAAACAAATCGCGCGCGTCATCAAGTCGCGCAACAACGTTTTGACACAAAATCCGCCGACGCCGGCACCGACGCGCCAGATTTTCTTCTGCCAGCTCGGCGGTTTCGACACGCACAACGGGCAGCTTGCCACGCAAAATACGCTGCTCGTGCAGCTGAGCCAGGCGATGCGCGCGTTTTATGCCGAAATGGTCGCCCAAACCCTGGAAAATAAGGTCACGCAGTTTACGATGTCCGATTTTTCGCGGACATTTAATCCGGCAAATACCGGCGCGGGCGTCGTCGGCAGCGACCACGCGTGGGCGAATCACCAGTTCGTCGTCGGCGCCGGAATCACGGCGAGCGATTTCTACGGCATGAATGCGAGCAACGGCACCCCGTTTCCGCAGCTCGCCTTTAACGGTCCGGACGATGCCGACAGCGGTTCGACGGCACGCGGGCGCTGGATTCCGACGACTTCGTGCGAACAATACGCGGCGACGCTCGCCCGCTGGTACGGCTTGCCCGATACGGATTTGCCGACCGTCTTTCCGAAAATCGGAAACTTTACCAGCACGAATCTCGGTTTTATGCAGCCGCCGGCGTAACGAAATGAGGGATGAATAAAATCCCGTTTGACAAAGGCGAAAGGTTTGCGGGCTTTTCGCCTTTTTCGTTTTACATTGACGTTAAGTTTTGAAATTGTTTTCTTGACACGGTTTGCCGGTCAAACCTACACTTGAATCAGACCGCAGAGGACACTTTAAAAGAACGTGAATTTACCGAATTATCTAACATTGGCGCGCATTCTGGTGGTTCCTCTCATCGTCGTCGTTCTGCTCACGCCGGTCGCCGACGAATGGTTCGGCATCAGCGGTTACGCTTTTGCCATCGGGCTTTTTCTCGCCGCATCTTTAACCGACATTCTCGACGGGCATCTCGCGCGCCGCCGCAATCAGGTTTCAAATTTAGGAAAATTGCTCGACCCGATTGCCGACAAGCTGCTGGTTTCCGCCGCTTTAATCGTGCTCGTCGAAAAACATCTCGCCCCGGCGTGGGCGGTCGTGGTTATCTTAGGCAGAGAGTTTATCGTGACGGGTCTGCGCTCGGTCGCCGCGACCGAAGGCATCGTGATGGCGGCGCAGACGAGCGGAAAAATCAAGATGTGGGCGCAATGCGTGGCGATTGTCGCGCTGCTCGTGGCGGGCGCGAACGGTAATCCGCCGGTGTCGAATTTCGGCTGGAATCTACCGACGTTTCGTTTCTGGGAAGTATCGGAAGTTCAAATCGCATTCGCTCATCTTTCCTCGTTTTCGCTTTCCTCGAATGATTGGAAGGTGTTCGGTTACCTGGTCGGGCGCGGCGGTCTCTGGGCGTCGGTTCTGATGGCGGTCTGGTCGCTGTATGATTATTCCAGATTTTTCATCTCTGAGAACAACCGCAAACGCCGCGGCGTCAAAGCAGCGATTATCGACAAGGTCGTCGCAAACAATTCCAAGACCGCAAACTAAAAACGAGCGCCGGTTGACGCTCGTTTTGCCGCAAATACGATTTATAATCCGCTTATAATCTGCTCTTCAAAATCCCGGCGAATTTTTTTCTCCTTATGTTTCATACATAACATATAAAATTCTTAAATAATTTTAAGCTAATAATAACTGCTACTCGTTTAAGCTGCGAGATTTAAGGTGAATAAGTATGAATATCCGACAACGCTGTGAACCTGATAAGTGCCGCCAAGAAGCCCGTAACCTACTTACTGAAGTAAGTACGCTAATCGATAAAGCCATCCGAACGCCTGACAGTAAAGAACGTCACGAATTGTATCTTCAGGCAATGGGTATGAGCCAGCAAGCTTATACTCTACTGAAAAAAGCGAAAGAGAATTAACGAAAAAGCCGGTTCGGAAACGTAAAGAACAGAATTGCCAATCAAGCCGTCTTTAAAAAGTAAAAGCGCGATTATAAATAATCGCGCTTTTACTTTTTTTTAATGCTTAAAATTTAATTGCCCGACTACTGCAATTCCACCCAATCGCCCGGATGAACTTCCTGCGCGGTGCGGATAATCATCGCCGTCGCGGTTTTTTCCCGGACGTTTAGAATCACGACTTCACCGACGACTTTGCGCAAACCGTCCGGGCGGTCTTCTTTTGCCTTCTCGGTCCTTTCGATTCTGCCGCGGGCTTCGCTGCCGCGCTTGCGCGGCGCCTGATTCGAGAATTTTCCGCCGCGAAATTCGTCCGATTGATAGCCCTCGTCGCGCGCGCTCATCGATTCGTCCTCGTCGTTGATAAACAAGGTTCCTTTTCCCAAAGGGCGATAAACCGTCAGGTAATCGCCAACGCCGACGTTGTCTTCGGCGCCCAAATCAATATAGACAATCTGCTCGCGCCCGAGAAGCTCCTGCCCGTCGCGCGCCATAAAAATTCGCCCGCGAGCCTTGCCGCTCGGGTCGGCAAAAACGTCGAGCGCCGGACGCTGCGTATACATCGGGCTGGTGCGCGACGGAATCGGCTGAATCAAATCGCCGAGCAGCAGATTGTCGCACGAGGTCTGCACGCGTGCGACCGCCACTTCGCCTTTGACCTTAACAACTTCGAGCGCGCCGACTTCCTGCACATAAAACCCGAGATTGTCTTTGCGCGTCCAGCGCGTTTCAACGCGACCGCGCGGGCGAACCACCGAAAACATATCGCCGACCTGGACGTTGCGGTTTTCGCCCAGCGAGATATAAACATTATTGCCCTGAACATAAACATTCTGTTCCTGTTCATTTTCCGCGCCGACGATTTTGCGGCTCGTATCCACCTTGGCGGTCTGTACATATCCGGCGCAATACAAATTATTCGCGCCCGCGACCGGCAGATTCCTGGTCGCCTGACTCACCAGCAGCGTCGGGTTTTTCTTCTCCTGCGCCGAAACCGCAACAGCCGAAACCGCGAGCAAAACTAATAAAAACATTCCGAAACTTTTCCCGAAAAACTTCTGAAACTTCACGATTGACTCCTTTTTTAACGATTGATTTTAAAAATTCTCTTTAGAAATTTATGAAAGAGGTTTTGAACCGACGTGTGCCTCAAGCGGCATACACTATCGTAACCTTTTTGCAAAACAATCGTCAATAATTATTTTACACCGTTTAACAATAAAATTTTACTGCTCCGTGCTTGCAGAAAACACTCTGTTTTTGTAGTATTTTCGTTTGCGGTTGCGAAAAGCAGCCTGCCGGTGTAGCTCAGTTGGTAGAGCAGTTGATTTGTAATCATCAGGTCGGCGGTTCAAGTCCGTTCACCGGCTCCAATATTTTCAATAGTTTAAAGCATATATAAAGATGCTCTTTTCTTTCACTCACACTTTCACTCACACTTTTGATAAACATTTTGCGAGGCTTTAGATATCAAGACCTTCAAACTTTTCTAAAAAAGAATAACTTTCCTAATGGAATCGTTGATTACTCTTTAATATTTTATATTTTATCGTTCAAATCAAAATCAAAGCACGGCAATTTTTTAATCTCTCCTGAGCCTGTTTTGTGTGCTCGTGATTTGCTCCGAACCTGGACAACAAAGTTTTGTAATTTTCTTCTAATAAGGGAACAGCCTCATTAAATCTTTCGGTTTGCAGAAAACACTCCGCCAGATAACCGTTAGTCGTCGCAATGAGCCAATGTCCGGGCGGTAAAGTTTCCTGACGCAGTTTCAAACATTCACGTAAAAGCTTTTCGGCTTCCAAAGGCTGGTTGTTTCCCAAATAGCATCTTGCCAGCATTAATAATGCGCTGTGAATGACGGAATGAGATTCAGAAATTGAACGTCCTCGGCAAGATAAAATCTCCCGCGCGTAACCGGCAGCCCGGTCATAATCTTTTTTTCGTATCCGCATGTCGCCCAAATAATAAAGCGCCCAAGCGGTTTCGGTATGTTCGTTGCCGAAAAACTTGCGTCTCAAGGCAAGCGATTGGCTGAATAAGGTTTCGGCTTCGTCGCTTTTGCTTGAAGCTAGTGTGATGGCAAGATGAAGCATTGCCAGCGCGACGTCCGGGTGCTCGCCGCCATAAAATCTCTGCGTCACCGCGAGTGCCTGACGATGCATCGGTTCGGCTGTTTTTTTGTCGCCGAGAACCGAGAAAACATTCGCCAGATTACCGAGCGTGCGCGCAAACTCGGCATGGTTTTCGCTCAATTTCACCCGCAGCAACGCCAACTCTTCACGATGCGTGTCGATGGCTTCATCATATTTGGCTTCAAGCATCAGCAGATAACCGAGATTCCCGAGGACCGCGGCTAGGTCTAAGGCGTGAGTTCGACGGACGCGTCGTAAAATCATCAGCGCCTGGCGAAAGAAATTTTCTGCCTTCTTTAAGTCTCCTTTCGCCTGAACTAATCTTCCGTAGTTGTTCAAGCTCATTCCCGTGACGAAATTTTTCAGACCAAAAAGAGCACGGCGAATTTCCAATGCTTCCGTTAAATAGAATTCAGCCGAATCAATCTGCCCGAGATTTAAGAAAGTCAAACCGATGGTTGTGCTCAAATCGGCGACGATTTCCGGCTGCCCGGCAAAATCTTTTTTAATGGAATCGGCGGCGAATTGCAAAACTTCGACGACTTTTGCGTCTTTGCCGGCGGCTCTCGGGTCGGCGGAAGCCAGCATTTTTTGCAGAAAACGATTAATTCTTTCTGCTTTGTCGCGCTGCCGGCGGGCACCGACTATACCGGCGACAAGCGATAGCGCGATGCCGCCGGCTGCGGCGATTCCGATTTTGTTTCGACCGATAAATTTCGAGGCACGATAGCCGAAAGCGTCTTCGCGGGCAAGAACCGGCAAGTCTTTCAAATATCGCCTGATGTCTTCAGCAAACTGTTCAACTGATGAATAGCGGCGTTCAGGCTCTTTTCGCATCGCCATTAAAATTATGTTGTCGAGGTCGCCGCGCAAGAAATTCGAACTTCGAAATCCGAATTTCGAAGTCGGTTTTGCACTTTCCGATTTTTTTTTAAGATTTCTGCTGATTGCCGATGACGGGCGAATAGTCTCGAATTCGCAAATCGTCCGGACAATCTCCTCCTGGCTGCGCGTTTCAAATTGATACGGGCGCAAGCCGGTCAGAAGCTCGAATAAAATTACGCCAAGACTGTAAACATCGGTCGCGGTCGTCACGCTTTCGCCGCGCACCTGTTCGGGTGAAGCGTATTCAGGCGTCATGACATTAAAATTAGTAGCAGTTTGTCCGGTCGCAAAATCGGCAGTCGGCGTGAGCAGTTTGGCAATCCCGAAATCGAGCAGTTTCGGGATGCCTTCATTTGTCACTAAAATATTTGAAGGTTTCAAATCGCGATGGACAATTAAGTTTCGATGCGCGTGGGAAACCGCCGCGCAGACCGCGAGAAAAAGTTCGAGCCGCGCAACTATTTCAAGATTGTTTTCATCGCAGAAATGCGTTAGTTTAACGCCTTCGACATATTCCATCACCAGAAAGGGCAATCCGTCTTCCGTCGCGCCGCCGTCGAGCAGCCGCGCAATGTTCGGGTGCTCAAGATTTGCCAGGATTTGTCTTTCATTGCGAAAATGCCGTACTATCTCGTCCGTATCGAAACCGCGTTTAATAAGTTTGAGCGCGACTTTTTTCTGAAATTCACGGTCGGCGCGCTGCGCGAGGTATACCGCGCCCATTCCGCCGCGCCCGATTTCTCTGAGAATCTGATAAGCACCGATTTGTCGTCCGACAATTGAAGCGGTTTGCGCGCTTTCGACAAAATCGGCAAGCGAAGCGACCGGCGCCACAATAAAGGTTCCGGCTTCGTCGAAGGCTTCGAGAAGCGTTTCAACCTCGCGCTTTATTATTCGGTCGTCGTTCGACTCTCTTTCGACAAATTCCTCCCGCTCCGCCGCGGGCAAAACGAGCGCGGCTTGAAAAATCTCCTTAGCTTTATTCCATTTTTCAGCTTCAAGCATTTCGGTTTTTAATTAGTGGTTGATTTTATTTGCCGGTAGAGCCAAGCCCGTGCCATCGCCCATTCACGCTTGACAGTCGCGGGGGAAATTTTCAAAACTGCCGCCGTTTCTTCAACCGTCAAGCCGCCGAAAAAACGAAGCTCGATAATCCGGCTTTGCGTTGCATCCTGCTCGGCAAGCTGCTGCAGGGCTTCATCCAGCGCGATTAAATCGATATCCTGTTTTTCGGAAAAACTAACCGCTTCGTCGAGCGCGATTTTTTGGACACCGCCGCCGCGCTTGTCTGCCGTCGCGGCACGCGCGTGGTCAACCAGAATATGGCGCATCGTCTGAGCGGCGACGGCGAAAAAATGCGCTCGGTCCTGCCAGTCAACCTGCGAGGCGTCAATCAGCTTCATATACGCTTCATGAACCAAAGCGGTCGGCTGCAAAGTATGGTCAGAGTGTTGTTTTTGCAGATATTTGGCGGCAAGTTTCCGGAGTTCTTTATATACAAGCTGCATCAAACGGTCAGCCGCTTCCCGATTCCCGCCGCTCCAAGCCTTTAAAAAAACCGTAATTTCCTGTGATTTTCTTGTTTCCGACTCCATTAATTCAGCCTTATTTTTATTATAACTTTTTTTCAATTTTTTTTGAGCCGCTTTTGTATTGAATTCCGTTATTGGTGGTAGTGCAGCAAACTTTTCGTTTTTTGAGGGAGAATTGAATGAACTTTGATAAATTTTTCGCGGCAGCCGTTGTAATATTAATCTTTGCAGTAATCGGACTTGCCGCACCCGGCGATTTGGATATGGGATTTAATCCGGTTTTGGAAAATCCATTTCCGCCGGAAGTAACGCATACTGCCGTATTGGCGGACGGCAAAATCCTTATTGCCGGATATTTCACGTCGGTCGGCGGCGTTTCGCGCAACGGCATCGCGCGGCTTAACGCAGACGGCTCGCTCGACACGACGTTCGACCCGGGAACGGGAATTTCCCCCGTGAGCGCTGACAGTATGACAGTTGCGCCCGACGGTAAAATCGTCATCGGCGGCGTTTTCACGACTTATAACGGGACACCTCGCAAAAATCTGGTGCGGATTAACAGCGACGGCTCGCTCGACACGTCGTTTGTTTTCGATTCGAACGTGATTACCAACCGCATCAACGCGTTGGCAGTGCAGGCGGACGGTAAAGTTCTCATCGGGGTCGCGCTCTCGACCATCAAACGGCTGAACGCGGACGGCACGACCGATACCGGCTTTACGACGACAATGGTTCCGCAGGTCGGCGTCATCGAAATCAAATTACAGACGGACGGCAAAATTTTAATCGGCGGCGGCTGGGATTTTCTAAACGGCGCGGAGTATCGATTCGGGCTGGCGCGCCTTAATGCGGCGGACGGCTCGACCGATAATTCTTTTGTTCCGCACGGCAACAATTTCGATTTGAATCGGGCTTCGGTCGCCGAAATTCTGCCGCAGGCGGACGGCAAAATCGTCGCGGTCGGCAATCTCCGGATAAATTCGACGGTCAACAATAAGCATATTGTTCGTTTCAACTCTAACGGAACTATTGACAACGCATTCGATTCGGGCGCGGACGCCAACAACACCATCTGGTCGGTGTATCGCCAGCCGAACGGCAAATACATCATCGGCGGACCTTTTGCAAGCTATAACGGCACGGCGCGCGCCGGATTGGCACGTATCAATGCCGACGGAAGTCTTGACAATACGTTTAATGCCGGTATCAATCCGGGCGCGAGAGTCGAGGAAATCGTGCCGGACAAAAACGGCAAGCTTTTAATCAGCGGCAATTTTACGCAGGTTAATTCGACGCCGCGCACGGGTTTGGCGCGCCTGCGATTGAATGCCGCTAACCGTGCCGCAATTTGCGATTACGACGGCGACGGCAAAACCGATTTTGCCCTGCGCCGCGTCCAGAGCAGTCTATTTATGTGGTATATCGGTTTGTCGGGCGGCGGCAATTCGACGGTGCAGTGGGGCAGGTCAGGCGATCAGGTTGTGTGCGGCGATTATGACGGCGACAATAAAACCGACTTTGCCGTTTACCGAGTAAACGCGGCAAATCCAATCGGAACATTTTATATTCTAAACAGCTCGGATAACACAATCAGAATAGAGACGTTCGGAATACCGCAGGATAGCGCGGCGGTCGCGGACGATTACGATGGCGACGGCAAAACCGATATTGCGGTTTATCGCAACGGCGCGGCTGCCGGAGAGCAAAGTTATTTCTTCTACCGGAGCTCGTTAAATAATCCGAACGGCAATATTTCATATATTCCTTGGGGAGTACAGTTTGACCGCCCCTACACGGGCGATTTCGACGGTGACGGAAAAGCCGATGTCGCCGTTCAACGAACAATTAACGGAGTCAGCACGCATTTTATTCTGCAATCTTCAAACAATAGTTCCCGGGTTGCCTACATGGGCGCTGGAACCGATTCCGTCATTCCGGGCGATTATAACGGCGACGGTATCACCGATATTGCGCTGCTCAGAAACGAAAACAGTGCGCGCACCTGGTATATCACGACCGATTTCGGCGCAACCTACAGCCGGACGGTCTGGGGAATAAACAATGCATTGGGATTTGCCGGCGACTATGACGGCGACGGTAAATCGGATATTACGGTTTATCAAAATGACACGAGCGGCGGCGGCTTCAATTTCTTTGTTCTGCAATCAACTAATAATTCAATGCTGGCATATCGTTTCGGACAAAATTTAGACTTTCCGATCGCGAGTTTTAATACGCATTGATAACTCTCCCGCTTCAAAATCAGGGAAAGCGGATAATAACCGACATTATCCGCTTTCCCTGTTGATTTATGCCCAGGGTTGTTCTAATCGTCGAAGAATACTTCGACATGCTCGCATCAGGATTGCCGCCGAAAAAATCAATGGCAAAGCTCCGGAAGCGGTTGTTTCCGCTTTTTTTTGTAAAATTTCATATTTCATATAAACCTCAGCTCTCAAAACAGTGTTCCGGCAATTTTTTTAACTAGTTCCCGAAGAGGTATTTCGATTAAAATTAATGGAATCATCGGAATAAAGACCGCTGCCGTCAGTATCGCCAGATTTTGTAAACCGAACGGAAAAAGCTTCATTTTCTGAACCGTCTGATAGCCTGTGCCGAGGTCTGCCAGCGAAGAGATGTCCGGCGTGCCGAGCACCGCGCCGATGTTTTTTTCGCCATGTCGCACCCATTTTTCGTCAAACTGCGATGAATGCCGATCTGCCAACACGCCGTAATCATACAGCCCGCGCAGTTTTAATTGAACTAACCGCCCCGTAAAAAATAGCAGCGGTGCGATTGCAGTTAGCAACATTATCAGGAGAAAAACTAAAAACAGGCGATGAAAATGTTCAACGGCTGCGCCCTCGTACAAGACGCGTTTGCCCCAGTTCGAAACGAGCACCGCCGATAAAGCAAAAACAATCGGCGCAAATGCATAAACCGATTCACCCAGAATGCCCAGCCCGCCGACCGAATCCGGATGTGTCGAGTTTAATTGTAGATTCAGGCGGGACAACCGCCACAGGAAAATGCACCAGATGATTAATCGCCAGACCCAGCGAATAAATAAAAACTGAAAAAGCGGAATGCCGATCAGCAGATACCACCATCCGGCATACGATAATTGCTCAGCCTCTATTACCTGCCAGGATTTCGCCCGGTAAACCCAATCGTAGTAAGTTGAAAGTCCCGAAATCAGATAAGCGATCAGCACAAGAACAACTTCCGCCGGCGTGAAAATTACCATCCGGCGCGCTGCAGATAAAAGGTCGAGATATTTTGATCGCTCGGATCGGGAAATTATTCCCGAATCGAAAAAATAGGACGTAATTATCACGTATCGGTCGTCAACCACATTCTCGGCGATAATGAAAAGCGGAACGGCAATCAGAAATCGCCCGTAAGTCGGAAAATCGAGCAGCAGCGACCGGTGAGGGTCGCCATTAATCGCCAATCCCTGTAAAGTCGCGAGAATTAAAAGCGGAAGCCACGAAACGAGCGCAAAAACGACGGCTCGCGTTACCACCCGCGAATCGTTTTCGTTGACCAAATTCAAACGTTCCTGAAGACGGTAGAATAGCCCGCCGCGGATAATGGAAAACTTTATCAGGATAGTTGAATACATATTTATGTGTTCGTGTCGGTTCGGTTGGCTGATGCTTTGTTTCCATCAGGTCGGACTTAATTCTTCCGCAATCGCTTTCGGCTCGGCGGCTTTTTCAATATCTTTTTCCAAAAAATAGTTGAGAAATGTACGGATAACGGCGATGGCGGCAAGCTGTCCGAGCTGTTCCCACGTTGGTGAAATTGCCGACCGGATAATATCCGCGCCCAATTCGAATTCAAGACCGAGCAGCAGCCAGACGCCCAGGTTGAGCCAAACGGCTTTTTTATTTTGAAACGGTTTTTGCGGGCTACGCTTTGAATGACGGAGCAAGCCGATAACGGCTTCAACTGCGCCGATTGTGATTAAGACGGCAGCAGTAATTTCAAGTCCGAGTGCCGCGTAGCCCGCAAAAACTTTAAAAATCTCTTCCATCTACTTTTACCTTCAGAAATTATCCGCCTGTTCGTCACCCACGAACCACGCAGCGAAAGCCGAGATGACACGTCGAAGTGTCAACCATCTGTGCCATCCGCGCTGCCGGACGATACCGTCGGCAGTAATTCGGCGCGCACAAATACGAGCCGCCTTTCATCACGCGGCGCGGGATTTTTATTGCCGGCGTGTTCGGATCGAAACTCTTTTCGCGTTCGCCGGCTTTGGTCGTTAAATTTCCGCAGCAGGTGGTTGCGACAACCTCGTTATGCTGTTGATACCAGTCGGAAGTCCATTCCCAGACATTGCCGATCATGTCGTAAAGCCCGTAACCGTTCGGCGGGTACGAGCCGACCGGCGCTGTCCATTCGAAACCGTCTTCGAGCGTGTTTTCGTGCGGAAACTCGCCCTGCCAGGTATTCGCCATCTGCTTTCCTCCGGGCGCAAACTCGTCGCCCCAGGCAAACTCTTTGCCTTCGAGCCCCCCGCGCGCGGCAAATTCCCACTCGGCTTCGGTCGGAATTTCCTTGCCCGCCCATTCGGCGTAAGCAAGCGCATCTTCATAAGCGACATGGACGACCGGATGTTTTGCGAGACCTTTCAAACTGCTCTCCGGTCCGTAAGGATGCCGCCAGTCCGCGCCCGGAACATACGTCCACCAGTTATAATGGTTGCCTATATCGACGCGGTGCGGCGCTTTGCGAAACATCACCGAAGCCGGCACCAGCAGCTCGGGTTTTGCGCCCGGATAATCCGCCGGATTCGGGGCGCGTTCGGCAACCGTGGTATATTTGGTTTCTTCGTAAAACCGGCTGAACTGCGCATTCGTCACCGTGTATTTATCAATCCGGAAGCCATCGACCGTCACCGGATGCGCCGGCGCTTCTTCCGGGTAATAATCGTCCGCTCCCATCTGAAAAGTGCCGCCCGCTATCCAGACCATGTCTTTTACGCTCTCGCCTTTAACAAAAGGCGCGGAAGCTTTCCTGTTAGATTCGAGCGAGGAAATTTGAATAAAATTAGACATATTTTTGCTCCTGATTGTGTTTTAATTGGGCATTTTCGCTGCCTTTGCGGGGCGAGAGACTGAACGCTCCGCCTCTCACCCGTTAGCGTTAGACGCCCCGATTCCACATGATTAGCTCGAACCGGACGCGACCTCGCTCATCTTCGCCATCGCATCGTCGATGGTGAAGCTGCCGGGACGCTGAGCCGGCGGAAAGTCCTTAAATGTCTCCGCAAACTTCGCCGCCGCCGTCTGCGCCACCAAAAGAAAGTACATGTTGTGAATCACCCAGTCGTAGTAGGTATTCGAGGTAATATCCGCGAATTCGTACGGGTCAGTGCGGAGGTTAAAAAGCTTTGGCAGCCGGAGCCGCACGAATGGTTCTGCCCAAACGCCCAGCGTTCCCGGGAGGCGCTGCTCCATGAAAACCAGCTTCCAGTTGTCGTAGCGGATGCCTAGTACGTCGCCGTCGTCGCTGAAGTAGAAGAAGAATTTACGCGGGCTCTCCTTCGCCTCGCCGGTCAGATACGGCAGCAGGTTGTAACCGTCGATGTGGTTTTTGAACGTCCGTTCGTTGGCTTCGTAGCCGGTCTTCAATTTCTCGACGACGTCCGAAGCGCCGACCATCGCCATAATGGTCGGCAGCCAGTCATGATGCTGAACGATGCCGTTGGCGATAGACCCGGCTTCGATCTTGCCGGTCCAACGCACGAGCATCGGAATGCGGAACGCGCCTTCCCAATTGGTGTTCTTCTCGCTCCGGAACGGCGTCGTGCCGGCGTCAGGCCAGGTATTGCGATGCGGTCCGTTGTCGGTCGAATACATCACGAAAGTGTTGTCGGCGATGCCGAGCTCATCAAGCAAATCAAGCATCCGACCGACATTCTTGTCATGGTCGATCATCGTATCGTGATACGAAGACTGCCAACGTCCCGCCTGACCGATGCTCGATTCCTTGGTGTGCGTAATGAAGTGCATGTGCGTTGTGTTCAACCAGACGAAAAACGGTTTACCGTCCGCATTCTGCCGCTTTATAAAATCGGTGGCTGTCGCGACAAAATCGTCGTCGCAGGTTTCCATTCGTTTTTTTGTCAGCGGACCGGTGTCTTCGATCTTTTGCTTGCCGACCCGTCCCCATCGCGGTTCCTCGGTCGGGTCGTCCTCCTCTGTTGCCCATGAATGCATGACGCCGCGCGGACCAAAATGCTCGCGGAATTTCGGGTCCTTCGGATAGTTGTCCATCTCCGGTTCTTCTTCGGCGTTCAGGTGGTAGAGATTGCCGAAGAATTCGTCAAACCCGTGGACGGTGGGCAGATGTTTGTTGAGGTCGCCGAGATGGTTTTTGCCGAACTGTCCGGTGGCATAGCCCTGATTCTTCAAGAGCGCCGCAATGGTCACGATGTTATCCGGCATACCTTGCGGAGCCGCCGGAATACCGACCTTGGAAAGCCCCGTCCGATATACGCTCTGTCCAGTAATGAAGGATGACCGTCCGGCGGTGCAGCTTTGCTCGCCGTATGAATCGGTAAACATCATTCCTTCCTTCGCAATCCGGTCAATATTGGGCGTTTGATAACCCATCAACCCGTGCGAGTAACAACTCAGATTCGACTGACCGATGTCGTCGCCCCAGATGATTAAAATGTTTGGTTTATCTGCCATTTTTTCTCCTTTTTTCTACTTATCATGGTTTAGGGCAGCCGCCGGTAAACCTTCAAATTATGATTTCTGACTATTCCCTTCCCTTACTTGCTGTCTATCAATCGGGCTGTCCGGGAAGAGCGCCGGCAGCTCGGTTTCTTTAAAAAACAAGCTCCAGCCGGACGCCCGGAACGATCGCGGTTTCGGCTGTTGCCCGCGTCGGGCGGATGATCTGCAAATCTCCCGTCAGCCTGAGCCACGGTGTGATGTGCAGGTTGTAAAACATTTCGACCTGATGCTCGGCGCGCGGTCGCCCCCCGATTTGAAGAAGGTCGAGGTTATCTTTCAAATCGTCGCTCAAACCGGTGTAAGCATAGGAAATCCCGAACTCGTCCCGCCGCCGGCTCTTGAAAAGCCCGTTGCCGCCGATTCCGGTGCTCAAAAAAGTCGTAATCGGGCTGGTCGCTTTATCGGCAAACGACACCTGGACGAAAAATCCCCAGCCGTCTTTTTTTCCCCGTTCGACGATGTATTGCCGACCGGTGTAATTGACCGACCACGAACCGCCTTTCGGCTCGATCGGAAAAAGCGGTGGTCCGGGAATGATGACCTGCCGGATAGAATCGAACGGCGTGTATTCTTTGGTCGTGACGGCGAAACCAAAAGAATGTTTGCCCGATTTGCCGAACCATTTCGTCGGAAAATGAATCCCCGGCGAGAATGTCACGCCGTCGGCAAATAAATTATCCAGCCCCGGATCGACCGAGTGGTCGTTGGTATCGAGCAGCGCAAAGGTAATGAACGGTTCTCCGCGGCGAATGTAGGCAAAGCTGGCGCCGTTCGTGACGAGCGGAACCTGCCGCAAAACCGTCAAAGGTCCGATTTGCGCGATATTCATAAAACGCTCGGTGCCGCCGCCGCCGAAAAAGTCCTCGTCCGACAAATCCAGCAGGTTGAATCGTCCGACCGAGACCGCAATCAGGTCGCCTTTCTTCAGATCAATCGGGAAAAGTCTGGTGAGACTTACCGTGCCGACGGCGAAGACCGTTCCGGCGGCGGCGGGAATAATCGCGGAGGTATTGACCGGATTGATCGTTCCGATACCGCCGAGCGGCGGTCCGCCGAAACGCGTCTCGGTTCCGATATCGGCGCTCCAGTATTTCCAGCCCGCCAGTTTTCCGAAATCGAATTTGAACTTGGTCTTAAACTTGCCGTTATACTCGCTTTCGCGCCGGATGCCGCCGGCGGCTGTGCCCTGGAAAAACTGCGTCAGGCTAAATTCCATCTCGAAGCCTTTTTCTTTCCACCGTGAACGGGTTCCGCCCCAGTCGCCGGTCAGTTCTTCCTGATTCCAGAAGTCCGGCTCGGGCGTTGCCGCCGGGGTCGGAGCAGGAGTTACGGGCGTCGCCGTTTTCTGCGTCTCGCTCTTTTCATTTTTGGCGATTGTCTCGCTCGAAGACGGCGATGGTGGAGACGGAGACGGTTTCGCTTGCTGGGCGGAAACGTCCGGCTTGATGACGAACAAAGCCGTCATTAATATTAATGCGATGAAATCTGCTTTTAGTTTGACATTCATTTCATTTTCTCCTCAGCGCGCCATAAAAATTCTGATTATTCCGGCAGTTAACCTTTAGCGCGCTCTAGCTGACGGGCTTCCTCATCACTGAACCATCGGTGGACGATACGGTTCGGACGTTCCCATCGGAATCAGCGGATACCTTTTCACGCTCTCTTCAAACGCGCCGACCATTTTCAGTACCGGACCGATCACCCAGCTATCGGTAATTACCTTATCCTGCTCCTCGCGCGGGTTCGTATACAGATTGAACAATAGCGGGAGCGGCAGCTTCACCGCCGGCGAAGCCATCGTCTCCTGCAGATAGAAATGCACCTTGAAGTTGCGCCACTTCACCGCCTGCAGTCGGTCGGCACACCAGACGAGAATGCCTTCGCGATTTGAGGCGGCGGTTTTGCCGAGAAAGAAGTTTGACTGATCCACGCCGTCAATCGGTCGGTCGGTCGGCACGCTCGTCCCGAGTATCTTCGCCAGCGTCGGGAACAAATCCACGGCGTGAACTATTCCGTCGCTGACCTGACCCGCCGGTATCTTACCCGTCCAGCGAATCATGAACGGCACGCGAATTCCGCCTTCCCAGGCGGTGAAATACTGTCCGCGCCACGGACCCGCCCAGCCGTCCCACGGGCGGACGAATTCCGGTCCGTTGTCGCTGGCGAAAATCACAATCGTGTTGTCGCGAATGCCCAAACGGTCTACGGCGTCGAGCATTTGCCCGACATTGTAATCCATCTCCGCCAGCATATCCGCCCAATCGCCGTTTTTGGTCTTACCGGCGAATGCGGGATTTGGCAGCGTCGGCAAATGCGGCTGCGTCAGATTGGCATAGGCGAAGAAGGGCTTTTTCGCTTGGGCGTGGCGCTCGATAAAGGCAACTGTGCGCCGCGTGATTTCAGCGTCCATTAGCCGTCGCTGCTCGATGTCATAGACCTTGACCGCGCGGCTCTTCTCGCCTTTGCGCCCCTCCATAATCTGCTCGGGCGGCATAATGTCCGGCGAGTATCCAACCGCGCTGGTCCATAGCGCCTCGTCGGTCGTGCGGGGAATGCCGTACCACTCGTCGAATCCCTGATCGTTGGGCAGGCGTCCGTCATTACTGCCGAGATGCCACTTGCCATACAACGCCGTCGCGTATCCGGCAGCAGACAGCGAATCAGCCATCGTCACTTCCCACTGCGTGAGTCCGTCCGCAACGCCGCCGAACGGCACCGAATGCGTGCCGGAGCGGATCGCGTAGCGCCCGGTCAGAAGCGCCGAGCGGCTCGGCGTGCATTGCGCTTCCATATTCATATTCGTGAGGCGCAGCCCTTCGCCGGCGAGCTTGTCGATGCGCGGCGTCGGCGCGCCGCGCGTCGCCCCGCCGCCATAACAGCCCAGCTCGCCGTAGCCCAGATTGTCAACCAGCATGAAAAGAATGTTCGGCTTCGACGCCGCCTGCTGCGGTTGAACGAATGATTGTTCCGTTTGCGCCAGAGCCGAAACGCCGGTCCCGCCAAGTGCGGACAGACCTGCCAGCGAGACGCCGTAACGCAACATCTCGCGGCGGCTCACTTGCTTTTCTGATTTATTTTTTTGCGATTTGAGTTGTTGTGCCCTCATCCTGTAACTACTCCTTTTTCAAACTGCTCTCGGCGCCCCTGGCGGCAAATCGCTCTTCAGCACTGATTATTTGGTCGCGTTTTTTGGCGCGGCGTCAGTATCGCCGCCGCGCCTGGGATTTCCGCCCGCCGCCGCCTCATTGCGTCGCCATTGCAATCCGCGCGCGAATCTCGTGCTGCTCGGCGAGTTCCTCAAATGTCGCCTCACTGACATCGACCATCACCTTGATGATCTCGCCGGTGAACGGGAACGGCGATTCGTACAGGTCGGAGACGGGCGAAACGGTGTCGCAGCCGATGTCGAAGGTTTCGTTGACCGTGAAGTAGCCAAATACCTGCTTCTCAAAACGCCCCTCGCCGATTTTTTTCTTGCCGATACGAAGGGTCACGTCCCCGCCCGTGCCGAACTTGCCCTCGTCGTCGACTTTAATTTCGGCGGAAAGCACATGGCGTCCCGGCGGGATCGTCTCGGCGGATGACACGCGATAACGAACCTCGTTGTAATAGTTGTGCTCCCAGTAAAGCTTGCCGTCCTTCATAAATAAGGAATAACCGCTCGAAATACCGCCGCAGCAGACAAGCACGCCCTCGGCGCCGGCTTCGGGTATCACTACTTCGGCTGCGAGCGTATGATGAACGTCCTTAGTGTTCGGCGACGAACGCTCTCCGATACGGATAGTGCCCGGCGGATAAAGGAATTTTGTCTTTCCTCGCATATGGCTGGGCTTGAGCGCAGGGTCGGCTCGCTGGGCAAAGCGGTCGTCGAGCGGGAGCACGTTGTACTTGGCGGCTTCAGCCATAAAACGATCCTGCAAATCGCGCAGCTTCAACGGCTCTTTAGCGGCAAGATCGTTCGCTTGTGAAAAGTCATCCTCGATGTTATAGAGTTCCCACTTATCCTCATCGAAGCTGGCGCCGCCCGATGTCAGCCAGGGCAGCCTGCCGTGCAGACATCCTGCAACCCACCCGTCGTGATAAAGCGCGCGGTTGCCTAACATCTCGAAGTACTGCGTCACGCGCCGGCTGGGCGCTTTCGCGTCGTCGAAGGTATATCCCATGCTGACGCCCTCGATAGGCTTTTGCGGAACGCCATTTACCTCGCGAGGCTCGGGAATGCCCGCCAGTTCGAGGATTGTCGGAGCAATGTCGATGATGTGGTGAAACTGCGAACGCAGCCCGCCGCGATCGGTGATGCCTTTCGTCCACGACATGACCAGACCGTTGCGAGTGCCTCCGAAGTGCGAAGCAACCTGCTTCATCCACTGGAACGGCGATGAGCCTGCCCAAGCCCATCCCACGGGATAGTGGTTCTCGTGCAGCGGACCGCCGAGATCGTCAATATGCTTGAGCATCGTCGATACATCATCCAGAAGTCCAAGCTGAGTCTTCATGTTGTTTAGCGTGCCGGTCAGCGAGCCTTCGGCGCTCGGTCCGTTATCGCCGACGATGTAGATAATCAGAGTGTTTTCAAGCAGCCCCATCCGCTCGATGGCATCCACAAGCTTGCCGACCTGAGCGTCAGCGTGCTCCAAAAAGCCGGCAAAGACTTCCTGCATTCGCGCATAGAGACGTTTCTCGTCCGCCGAGCGGGAATCCCATGACGGGATGGAATCCGGTCGAGGCGTGAGCTTTGTATCTTTGGGAAGAATTCCTATCTTCTTCTGGTTCTCAAGTGTCAGCTCGCGTTGTCGGTCCCAGCCCTCATCGAATTTGCCTTTGTACTTGTCAGCCCACTCCTTGTGTACGTGGTGCGGAGAATGACACGCGCCGGGCGCGAAATAGACGAAGAACGGCATGTCCGGTGCCGCCGCCTGCTGCTGTCCGATCCAGGAAATCGCCCTGTCGGTGATAGCTTCCGTAAAATGCCATTTCGGATCATCGTGCGGCGGCTCGATAGGCGCGGTATTCTCGAAGAGCGGCGTGTGCCATTGGCTTGCCTCTCCTCCCTGAAAACCATAGAAATAGCCGAATCCCTTGCCTGTCGCCCAGCGGTCGAACGGACCGGCGGCACTCAGCTCGTGGTCGGGCGTGTTATGCCACTTGCCGAAGGCAGCCGTGCTGTACTGATTGCCTTGAAGGATTTCCGCGATGCATGCTGCGTCCCGCGCCCAAGAGCCGTCGTAGCCGGGAAAGCCGGTCGCCATCTCCGTAATCACGCCGGTATGCACCGAATGATGATTACGCCCCGACAGCAGCGCGGCACGCGTCGGCGAGCAAAGCGCAGTTGTGTGAAACCGGTTATATCTCAGTCCCTCGTCAGCCAGCTTCTGCAAGGTCGGAGTGTTAACAGGTCCGCCAAACGTGCCCGCCTGACCGAAGCCGACATCGTCGAGCAGTACCAGCAGCACGTTGGGTGCGCCTTCCGGCGGCGTCCGCAGTGAAATAACATCCGCCTCGGAGTCGGCGTAGGTGCTGCCGATGCGTCCCTTAAACCGTGGGTCGGGCAGCGGCAGAATATCGGACACGAGCGTAGTGTTCTGGCGCTCCGTATTTGTTGCCTGCGTTTTTTTCTTCGTCTCTTTCGTCTTTTCTTTATTCTTACTCATGTCTTTTTCTCCTTTTTTACTGCCTTGCCATCGCAACCATGAATCGCTCTTCGGCGCCGATAAGGTGGTCAACATCTTTTGCCGCCGCATCGATGTCGATTTGCACCCAGTTGACCTTGCCGTTGAACTCATTGTCGCGGGGACCATAGTCGGGCGAGACCGGCTCGCCGACATCGCATCCGACATCCAGCGTCTCGTCCATCGAGAAGAGGAACGCATGCGTGCGACCGATACGTCCTTCGCCAACTTTCTCGCCATCTACGTACAATGCAGCCGAACCGCCCTTGCCGAGTCCGCCGCCGTCGTAGGCGAACTCCATCCGCACCTGGTGCTTGCCCACCGGAAGGCTTGAGCCTGCGACCACCTCGAAACGGAGCAAGCCGAGGAAGTTGTAGTGGTACTTGAGTTTTTCCTCATGGGCGTAGAGATTCCAGCCGCCCATATGACCGCCTTGAGCGACGATGACGCCTTTGACACCCGACTCGGGCACCTCGATCTCGGCTGTCACCGAGTGTGACTTGTTCTTGATGTTGATTGCCGTGTTTTCTCCCAACCGGCGCATGCCGGAGAAGAGTAATTGTGTATTGCCGTGCACGACCTGTGGACGCCCGGCGATGTCGGAGTTCACTCGTTCCGCCTTGCGGTCGTCGAGGGGAAAGACGTTGAATTTCGAAGCTTCAAGCTCGAACAGACGCTGAAGCTCGGCGACCTTCTCCGGCATCTCCTTGGCAAGATCGTGCGTCTGCGACCAGTCCTTGTTTGTGTCGTAGAGCTCCCAAACGTCCTCGCTCAGCGGCGGCTGCGCGCCGACAACGACCCAGGGAAGATTTCCGTGCCGCGTGACGGCGGTCCAGCCCTGGTGGTAGATGCCGCGGTTGCAGAGCATCTCGAAATACTGCGTCTCGTGACGCTCCGCCGCCTTCGCGTCGCCGAACGAGTAAGCCATGCTGACGCCGTGCAGCGGTTCCTGCATAACGCCGTTTACAAAGGTCGGTTCCGGAAGCCCTGCCGCTTCGAGCACCGTCGGCGCGACGTCAATCACGTGATGGAACTGTGAGCGAATCTCTCCTTTCGCCTTAATCCCGTTAGCCCAGTGAACGATCGTACCGTTGCGCGTGCCGCCGAAGTGGGAAGCGACCTGCTTGGTCCACTGATACGGCGTGTCCATCGCGTGCGCCCAGCCGACGGCGTAGTGGTTTTGCGCGCGTGCGGAGCCCAGCTCGTCGATACGCTCGATCATCAGTTCGGGAGTCGCCAGGTCGGGGGCTTCAGCGCCAGCCTTGTCGTTCCAGGCGCCGATCAGCGAGCCCTCTGCCGAAGCGCCGTTGTCGCCGATGATGTAATAGATGAGCGTATCGTCTTGTATCCCAAGATCGGCGAGCGAATCGATGACACGACCGGTGTGATAATCGGCAAACTCCAGGAATGCCGCGTAAATCTCCATCTCGCGCGCAAGCACCGGGCGCAGACGTTCTTCCGTCGCATCCCATGCCGGAATATCTTCGGGGCGCTTCGTCAGCTCACAATCTGCGGGAATGACGCCGAGCTGCTTCTGCCGGGCGAAAGTCTCCTCGCGCACCTTGTCCCAACCCTGGTCAAACTTGCCCTTGTACTTCGCGATCCAATCCTTCGGGACGTGGTGCGGCGCATGTGTCGCGCCCGGCGCGAAGTAGACGAAGAACGGCTTGTCGGGCGCAATCGCCTTCTGCTGGCGAATCCAGGTGATTGCCTTATCCGCCAGGTCTTCCATCAGGTGATAACCTTCTTCGGGCGTTCGCTCCGGCTCAATCGGCGTCGTCCCTTCGTAGAGCGCCGGGTAGTACTGGTTGTTCTCACCGCCGATGAATCCGAAGAAGTGCTCGAAGCCGGAACCGGTGGGAAAGTGATCGAACGGACCTATCGGAGTCGCTTCGAAGACGGGCACCTCGTGGCACTTGCCGAACTGCGCGGTCGAGTAGCCGTTGAGCTTGAGAATCTCCGCCAGCGGCGCGCAGGTGTTGGGACGCAGCGAGTTGTATCCGGGAGCCGACGTGGCAATCTCGGTAATGCCGCCCATGCCGACGGCGTGGTGGTTGCGTCCCGACAGCATCGCCGCCCGCGTTGGCGAGCAGAGCGCTGTGGTGTGAAATCGGTTATACTTCAGCCCGTTAGCGGCGAGCCGCTCGGCAGTCGGAGTCTGACACGGTCCGCCGAAAGCGCTCGATGCGCCGAAGCCCACATCGTCGAGCAGAATCACGACCACATTGGGCGCGCCGGTCGGCGGTCGCAGCGGTGTGATTGGCGGAAATTTCGTGTTCGGGTCTTTGGCGTCATACGTAGTTAAGTTGATCGGCTTGCGGTCCGGAATCGGTAGAACCGCACGTTGTAGCTTGTCATTCGAATTGTTCATTGTTTATTCTCCTCTCGATTCGCATCGATTTTGGTCGTTATGATTGCCGGCTGTTGTGTTTTCATTTTTCTTTCTCTCTTTTAATCACTTGAAAATTAGTCTTAACGCCCTTCGCATAAATGACGCTACGGATGCCGCCGTTATCAAGGTAACCAATGTAAAAGCGGGTTAAGTTTTGTCCTGACATAAATCTTTCCTTCTCAAATTTCTTCAGCCGACGGGCGAATCGGCGGAAGATTATAAAATCCGCCGACCACTTCCTCGCCCGGGTTATACATCCGCATCACGACTAAAAAATCTCCTTCCGGCGCGGGCAGCCAGTTCGATTCCGTGTCAGCGCCCGGATTTTCGTGCTGCAGATAAATTTCAAGCGAGCCGTCGGCGCTTCTTTTAAGTTCCGGCTGGCGGCTTCGGATGGAATAACGGTCAAGCATATTCGAGATCATCAAATGTCCGGGCAAGTTATACATCGTTAATGACCAGAATCCTTTCACGGGCGGCTCGTTATCTTTTTCAAACCGCAAAACGTAGTTTTTCGCGCCGTTCAGGATATTTCCGTCTTCGTCCTGACAGGCTTCGGCTGAAAGAATCTCTTCCGCCGGGCTTTCCGTGAGGCTTTCAAAAGCGATGGCGGCGCGCTCGATGTACGTCGTTCCACGGATATCGCGATTTAATCGCCTTAAGCGCCAGCCGTTAATTGTTTCACCCATCGTTTGGGCATAGAGGATGATTTTCATTTGCGCCACCGGAATCGCTCTTTCCATTCCCGAACGCGTATTTGTCGATAATGCAGCCGACTGAAAGTCGAAACCGGGACCGAAACCGAGCCTCGCAAATAATCTGATTAGGTCGTTTTCGTCCGCCGCCGGCGGATTGTCGTTCAGGACGCGGTTTGCAAATTCAAACCAATTCAAACCGGAGAGATCCAGCGGCGCGGAAAGTTCGAACGGGTATTGAATTTTGAGATCATTGCCCTTTTCCTTTTCGAACTGGCTGAGCGGCGCGAGCGTGCTGCGCCCGTAAATTCCACGAACCAGAGGAATTTCTCCGGCGTTTTCGACGAAAATGCGACCGATCAGCAGATTGTGCGGCGTCATCGATTGAATCCAGTGCAGATTTTCTGGTAATTTACCGCGCCAGCCCGGACCGATAATGGCATAAACTCCTTCGGAACCGCGTGTCGTTCGCGTGCCGACATAGGCATAGGAGTTGGCGTACGCATCAATAAACTGGTAAACGAAATAGCGGTCGCCGATGTCCGGCGTATAAAGCAAAACCGGCTCACGGCTTAAATCCAGCGCCGCGCCGCAACATAATGTGTCGTTGCTCGGGCATTGAATGGAGTGAGAATCAGACGCAAATAAAGGGGTTAAAATGTTGAGACAGTTAAAATCACCGAAATAGTCAAATTGTTCCGATTCGAGCAAATGAGTGCAGTTATAAAGCCTGCGCTCGACCTCGACGATTGAATACGCATAGATATAGACAAGAACGCCGAGCGCAAAAGCATCATTCTCGGTTAAATTCCCTTTTTTCCTGCCGTTGAGATTGCTCACCGCGCGCTGAATCTGCTCTGAAAGCTGCGGGGCAGCGGGATTGTCTCCGAAGAAATCCGACAAATTGACTAGACTTCGACGTTTACGAGAAGCTTTTTTCCTTCCGACGTCCAATCTATATGTTTTTGGCTCTTTTGAGGTTTTCATTTTCTTTATCTGTTTCTCGAAACTTCTTTTACAAAAAGTCCGAATCCTGCCAATTAATCGAATTTGCAGCCCGCGGGTTTCAATCGAACGGACCGCTTCGCGCGACGATGCCGATAAAAGCAATCACGCCGAGCATTAACAGTAAAAACGCCGTGATAAAAGTCATTGATATCGGGTACGAAAGATCGCCGTGCACCAATCCCTGCTCGACCATCGCGGCTCGTTCCTTGCGCAGTTCCGTCATAAACCGAATGTGATAGACGATTCCGGCGATTAGCATTCCGATTCCGAGAAGAACGAGCGTGCCGCCGAAATTGCGGGTCGCCGGAAGCGTTCCTTCGCCGACGGCTCCCGATTGGCGCACTGAACGGAAAAACTGCACAATCGTAAAGCCGAAGCTGATCAGCGAAAGCGAAGTGCGCATGACAGACATCAGCGTCCGGTCGGCGCTCATCCGCGTTCGCTGAAACGACAGCCCGGTGCGCCGCATCGAAAGCTCGATTGACGTTTCATCCTCGCTCAAATCGTTGCGCTGCATCACTGCCTGCAAACTGTCGCTCATTACCAAACTCTGTTGTTTTTTGTCGGATTCTTCATTCATATCGTTTTATTCCTGATATTTCGCAATTAGGACACACCGCCGGCGAGTGTTGCCAGCCCAGGCGAGCCCTCGTCAGACGGAATCGCCCCGTTTATCGCCGGATAATCCCAGAGCGACTTATTTTTGAAAATCTTTTTTGTTTTTCCTTCATGCCTTTTTCTGCTTTTCATCAAATTTCTTCTGAGCGCTTATTTGTGCGCCCGGCGGCTCTTTATCTTGGAAGTTCATTGCCGATTCTTCGTTTTTTGCCGGCTTTTCCCTGTCATGGTCCTTCAACCAGGCAAGATACGGCGTCGCGACAATTGCGCTCACTAGCAGATAAAGAACAATTGCCGCGGCGGCTAGTTTCGCATCCTTCTCGGCAACGCCGGCGCTTGCCAGCGTGATAGCGATTGCCGGATGCCGTGAGGATGTGGCGAGCGCAAGGACGGTGCGCTCCTGCGGGTCGGGTCCGCCTAAAAAATGCCCGACCGTGATGCCCACCAGCGCAAAGGCGACGATTGCCGGAAGCGTCCCGTTACCGATCAGCGACCACATCAGCGGCAGCAGTCCGACAAGGATTGGCAAAAATGTCACAATCAGGAGAATCATCGCGAATTTTCCGAGCGCACCGGCGACGCGCTCGGAAAAAGCAGGCGCAAAATACCGGATGACCATCCCGATGACCAGCGGCACAATTACCGATATCAAAATGGTGGTGATGACCGCCATTTCCGAGAATTCTCCACGCTTTTCAAAGATCGCTTCAAAAATTTTCAAGATGAGCGGAATCGTCAAGATGGATAACAGCGAGACGGCGGCGAGCAATCCGTACGTGAAAGATTTTTCGCCGCCTGATTTAAGAGCTTTATTCGGCAGAAGCGGCGGAACGGGCGAGATTGCCAAAGCCGCCAGCGCGATTTCGATGACCGGATTAAAGTCAAAAATCACGATCAGCAGGGCGACGAAAATCGCCATAATCACGTTTATGGAAAGCAGTGCCCGGACGAGCTGCCCCGGACGGCGAAATAAATACAGAACGTCGTCGAGAGTCGCCTGCAGCCCGTAACCAAGCAACGTCAGAAACAGGCTCAGCTTTACTCCGATTCCGATTATGAATAAAAGACTCATCGCTTTTCTCCTTGAGAAAAATTCACTTTAACGCCGCCGCCCGCCCCGGGCGATACGATAGTTTCCAGCACGACGATGACTAGAATCGCCAGGATTAGGAACAAAAATCTTTTTTCAAAGTCTCTAAACATCTTTCAATCCTCCATATATCTGCCGGATTCACTTTTTCTGAAAACGGCGGATAACCTTCCGGTCGCGTCTCGTATCCATCACTTCGGCGGATTATGGCGACGCGCCTTCGCCGTTTCCCTTCCTGCCGGTGCGAATCTTGCCGGGCGTCTTTTGGATATCGGAAAAGATCGTTTTCCAGTCCGTTTTCATGTTGATTACGGTGAATCCGTTCTTCTTCGCCGCGTCGAGCGAAAAGTTGTCTTTTTCCTGATAAGCAAATTCGCGTTCGGCGTCGTCGTGGTTGATAAGCAGCTGAAACGAAGCGCCGGTGCGACCTTTGGAATACTCCATCATCGCGATGTCGCCGCCCGACAAAACATTTCCGCCGACGAAAACGGGACGCTTTCCGATGTGCCGGTCAATGCCGACGGGTTTGCCGTCCTTGTCGTTCAAATGTTCGAGTGCCGGCAGCCGCCAAACCGAGAGCAGCCCGTTTTCGCGCCGCGATTCGCGTTTAAATTCGGTTCCGATAATATGGTCTGCCGGAATGTCGTAAACCTGCGGCGCAAAGGCGCGCATAAAATCAATCGTCCCGCCCGATGAAAGCCAGATTTGAAAACCGTTCGAGCGAAGAAAGGCGAGCAGTTCGAGCATCGGCTGGTAGGCGACGCTCGAAAAAGAGCGCCCCAATTTCGGATGTTTGCCGGTTTCAAAAAAATTCCTCGCCTCGCCGGCAAACCGTTCCTGCGTCATGCCGGTATGCGTTGCCATCAGAAGCTCGACGACCGCTTTTTCGCCTTCCTGATGAAAATATGCGGCGTCGCCTTCGAGCGCGGCTTTAAAGGGCTGTTTTGTTTTCAGCGAAGCGTCTTTCTCCGCCATTTCGCGGACGCGCGCCAGCACGAAATAAACCTCGTTCGGCAAAGGTTTTTCGACCCAGAGCGTGCCGTCGTTGTCAAAAGCGGCGATGCGGTCATAGACAGGAACAAAGCCCGCATCGCCGACTTTCGTCACCCGCCCGACGAAATCAAGAATCGCCCGTTTCGTCGCGCCTTCGTTCCACGACGGCAGCGGGTCGCTTTGTGCCTGAGCGTATGAAACCGGATGTACCAAAAGCGCAATTACGAACAGCAGCTTAATGACTGCCGTCGGTCGCCTGTGAAATCCCTCGTTTATAATTTTTTCCTGACCGGTAATCTGCATCTTTCTTCCCCGCCGCTTTTTTTGAACCGGCATTGCGACTTTGTTAAGTGCTTTGTTCATAAGTTTTTACTTGTCGCCTCATCTCAGAATAAACGCCATGGCGGGCGTCAGCGTCCATTTGTGCGCGCCGAACTCGTTGATAAAGTTGTACTGCGCGTTAAAGAAAAACCGGACGGGCTGTTTGCCGAACATGTGTATGTAATTCACCTGCGCGCTGAACGGAGCGGAAACGAATTTCTTCCGGTTCCAGTTGACGGTGAACTGGGCGTCGCCGACCGCGAGACTGATTTTTTCACTGACCGTATAAGCGAGAATCGGCTGAATTTGCGTAGTTTTAATATCGCCGCCGAAGCTGAACAGATTCTGATTCAGAAAACCGTAAGTCCATTTACCCTTTTTCAAAACGGCTCCAATCGAAGGACCGATGGCGAAAGTGTCCACGCCCGGACCCTTGTTGTTTCCGAAACTGACGACCGGACCGATCAGAAAATTGCCCCAACTCTGCGGCAAAATGGTTAAGTTGAGCAGCGACACATCGCCGATGCCGTTGTTGCCGGGCGCATGCGTATTTGTGAAATACGGGATAGTAGCGCGAAAAATATTCCGTTTTCCGCCGAGTTTATACGGAACTGCGATCTGCACGTCAAAATCGTTTTCGTCGTCGTCGATGCCCCACAACGAAGGCACGAATTTATTCTGAAAAGTGATGGTCGAAAGTCCCGCCGACGGGTCAGTGACCTTCTGTGCCAGATTGTCTTCCGGCGGAGTCTGCTGACTTGTTTGCTCTTCCGAAAATTTATTCAGGCTCTTTCGGTTCGTGCCGTAAATAGCGGTTTGCGTCTGCCGGGAATCTAAATTACCGCGGCTCGAAAATGTATTTTTAGCGATGACCGCCGGAACGGAATCCGAATTCAACGGGAGCGGCGAATAAAGCTCGGAGCGATTCCGGTCAAGTTCACCGGCTGCCAGAGCGATCGCCGGATTAATGTTCTGCGGTTTCGGCTGGTATTTAAGTACCGCACTCGCGGCGTCCGACCTCAAGATAATTTTACCGCTCGCATCGAGTATCAGAATATTTCCGCCGCCGTCGATAACGACCGCACCGGCAGGCGCAGGCAGCGCGGCAGTCACGAGCGTCATTTTCCCGCCGCTTATCAAAACAGTCGCATCAATAAGCTGACCGCCTTTGCCGTCGATGACGCGCACATTCTGAACCAGCACGACATTTCCGGCTGACGGCGAGGTTTGCGCGGCGCTTGAAGCAATACCAATCAGACAGAACCAAAGTGCGATAAAAAGGCTTTGTCCGAACCGTTTCTTTAATGGTTCAACCAGCCTGGAATAAATTTGATTGATGGCTGATAACATAGTTTTCTCCTGATATTAAAATCTTTCTGACAACTTCATCACCTGCTTTAAGCGTTGGTTATTTACTACACTTCTTCGAAGTCTCCCGGTTTCCAGCTTCCGTCAAAAGCGGGCGTTTCCGGTCCGTAAATGCGGAAATAGACGAACCAGCCTTTGCCCGGAATAGTCTTGATCCACTCACCCTTTTGATTTGCGGGTTCGGTCGGTCCGAAACGGAGCTCGACACTGTCGCCCTTGACCGCATCCTTCAGCTCGAACATCGAGCGGAGAGCGGAAAATCCCTGACCGGAGTCGATTTCAGAGCGAGTTTCGGTGTCATAAACAGTTACCAGTCTGTGTTTTCATTTTTATAACACCTTTTGTCGTCATTTGACTTGCTCGATGTAGTTCAGCATCCCAGAGGGTTTGGCGGGCATCGCCAAACCCTCCCAATGTTCTACCTTTCCGTGTTCGAACAACTCACTTCCCGGCACCGGCTGCCGCAGCACTGCTCTGAATCTTGTCCATTGCATCGCTGACGGTAAAGCTCGCCGCCTTGTCCCGCAGCGGGAAGTCCTCAAAGGTCGCCAGCATCTTCGCCACGATCTCTTGATCCGGGACAAATAGGAAGGCGCGATGCTCAGCCGCCGCCTTCTGGCGCGTCGCCGCTCTAGCTCTTCGGCACCATGCTTTCGACAATCTGGTCTATCGTGAAACTCGCCGCCTTCTGCCGCGGCGGGAATTCCTTGAAGCTTTCGAGCCACTCGTGAATGATCGCCTGCGCGCCATACATGACCCAGGCGTGCTCGATGAACCAATTTGTGTACGACTCGCTATCGTCGCCGGCTTCGAACGGGTCGGAGCGAAGGTTGAATATCTTGGGGACACGCAACTGCTTTAGCGGCTCACGCCAGACGTCGAGTCCCGTGGCAAGCTGCTCAGCGAACACGATCTTGAACTGATTGACGCGCAGTGCCATCAAGTCGCCGTCGTCGCTCCAGTAGAGGAAGCCCTTGCGCGGCGATTCCTTCTCCTTGCCGGAGAGGAACGGCATCAGGTTGTAGCCGTCGAGATGTACCTTGAAGGTCGTATCCCCGATCTTGTAGCCCTTCTTCACTTTATCAACGAGATCCGGTTCGCCGTTTGCTGCGGCGAAGGTCGGGATGAAATCCTGCAATGAGCAGATGTCATTGATGATCTGTCCGGACTCGATCACACCGGGCCATCGCATGAGACAGGGCGCGCGCCAGCCGCCTTCCCAGTTGGTATCCTTCTCAGCGCGGAACGGAGTCGCGCCGCCGTCCGGCCAGAGGCATTCCTCGGCGCCATTGTCGGTGGTAAAGACGACAATGGTATTATCGGCGACACCGAGATCGTCGAGCTTCTGAAGAAGTTCTCCGACATAGCCGTCGAGCTCCACCATGCCGTCCGGATAGACACCGAGGCCGGTCTTGCCGGCCGATGACGGCTTTAGGTGCGTGATTACGTGCATCCGCGTCGGGTTCACATAGCAGAACCAGGGGGCTTCTTCCTTGGTCTTGCGTTCCATGAAGTCGAGCGCCGCGCCTACAAATTCCTCGTCCACCGTCTCCATCCGCTTGCGCGTCAGAGGTCCGGTGTTCTCGATTTTCTGCTTGCCGACCTTGCCAAAGACGGGATCGACCGTGGTGTCGTCGCTATCGGCGGCACGGCATCTGAGCACGCCGCGCGGTCCGAATTTCTGCAAGAAATTCGGGTCCTTTGGATAATCCGCGTATTCGGGCTCCTCTTCGGCATTGAGGTGATAGAGATTGCCGAAGAACTCATCGAAACCATGCACCGTCGGCAGTTGCTCGTTGCGGTCACCGAGATGGTTCTTACCGAACTGCCCGGTTGCGTAGCCGAAGTTCTTCAAGAACTGAGCGACGGTCGGGTCTTCTGCCTTGATGCCGAGCGGGGCACCGGGCTGTCCGACCTTGGTTAGTCCGGTCCTTATCGGCGATTGCCCCGTGATGAAAGCCGCGCGTCCAGCCGTACAGCTCTGCTGTGCATACCAATCGGTAAATACCGCACCTTCCTTGCCGATGCGGTCGATATTGGGCGTGCGATAGCCCATTACGCCCATGTTGTATGCGCTGACGTTGTACCAGCCGATGTCGTCGCCCATTATGAATAGAATGTTTGGTTGCTTGTTTGCCATTTGTTTTTTCTCCTTTGTTTTTGTTCCTAAATAGTACCGATGATGAAGATATTTAATCTCGCGCCATCGTCGCCGCCACCGCGCGTTCTACGTCCACATACACGTCATCGGCGACTCATAGATAACCTTGACTATCCGCCCGCCAGAGAACTCGAATTTCGGCTTGTATTCGCTGCTCACCGCATCGCCGCCGTCGTAGCCGATGCAAAGCCCTTCGCCGCACAGCGCATAGTGACCGGACTGTGTGCGGAACGGAGCTTCAGCCATCGCAGAACTCCATATATACTTCTTCGAGTAAGTCACCGATTCGTTCATTAACCGCGGCGAGGTCGGAAGATTTCAGCGGGCAGCGGGCGGCACTTGCGACTGGAAACAACACGAGAAAAAGTCCTCCTATCTTTTCGACAATTTTCATACCCCTTTTCTCACCACGTCAGCCGAAAATTTCCAGCCCTCCTGTGCCCGGAGCATTTCCCGGCGCTTAAGAAAACACGAAAACAAGCCGCGTCAAGCTGCCGATCATTAGTTTTCGGCTCCTTTAGAATTTATTTTCAAAGACAATTAAAAAGGCATTGAGATGGGGGAAAAGAACAACCATTGCATTCCTTCCTGTTCTTTCCGGTGCCCTGTTTTTACCTCGGCGGCGAGCCTTTTTGATTTTTCCGTGATAACGCTTTCAGGGGGCGAAAGAATTTTTAAAAACAATTAAATTCCAAATAAACAACCCGTTGGGAATATCTTTACAATCTACATCACGGAAGGGACGAGTTCCGGCGACGCGGCGTTTTCGATCTGCGGCTCCGGCTCATTTTCCTCTCACTCTTTTTTAAAAGTCTTTTAACTTGAATATCTAAGCTAAACGGCAGAATCGGCAGTTAGAACTCAGAGATCTTTCCGACGCGTTCTTCAGGTTTTTGTACTTTTAGGTTATGGATAAACTAATAACAGGTTAGGCTCAATATATATAAAAAAAAAATACCGTAGATTTGGTATTTTTCCATTTAGTTGTAGGTATATTTTGGTAGTTTACTGTGGTTTAAGCTGCGTAAAACCACGTAGTCAAGGCTTAATAAAACGGTGACGAATGGCATATCTGACAAGCTCGGCGACGGAATTTATTTCGAGTTTATGAAAAATCGTGCGGCGATGCGTTTCGACCGTTCTGACGCTGATGAAAAGTCCGCTCGCGACTTCCTTGTTGCTTTTGCCTTGTGCGATCAGGGTGACCACTTCCGTTTCCCGGGGAGTTAACAGAGAATCAAAAGTCGAATCATCTATCTGGTTTTCGTCGGAGTTGACCAGTGAGTCAATTACGAATCTGGAAACTCCGGCTGAAAAGTACAAATTTTGTTCGGCAATAGCTTCAACGGCGGTGATCAGATGAGTTGCCGCATCCGTTTTGAGTATAAAGCCGAGCGCGCCGGCATCGAGCACCTCGCGAACCAGCGAATCGTCAGCGTGTACGGTAAAAATCAAAATCTGCGTCTCGGGAGCTTGTTTGCGGATTTGACGCGCGGCTTCCAACCCGCTCATCCTGGGCATTGAAATATCAAGCACGGCGACGTTGGGACGATGCTTGATTGCTTTATCGAGGGCTTCCTGCCCGTTTCGTGCCTCATCGCAGATCTTAAAATTGGCGTGCGATTCGAGCAATCTGCGAATGCCATGTCTCATTAATTCGTGATCGTCGGCTAATAAAATACTGATCATAAGTCATTCACCTCCAGCGGAATAACGGCGGTCAGAGTCGTTCCCATTTAATTTGAA
>DASWRC010000196.1:0-17686 GCA_036403375.1 Pyrinomonadaceae bacterium | reverse complement strand
TATGAAATTAGCGTTTCGGCGTTGCAAATGACGGCGGCTTACGCGACAATTGCGAATGACGGTGTTAGAGTACAGCCACACATAATCAAAGAAATCCGGCAAGATGGGAAGGTGATTAGTTCGACCGAAGCGCAAAAAACTCAGGTTGTGACGGCTGATACTGCGCGATATTTACGAAGAATGCTGCGCGAAGTCGTCCTCAAAGGCACGGGAAAACGCGCGCAATTAAACGGCTACACCTCGGCAGGAAAAACGGGAACGGCTTGGAAATACAACGCCAAATTGAAAAAGGTCGATTCGGGCAAATATGTTTCGTCATTTATCGGAATGGCGCCGATGGATAACCCGTCGGTCGTGATTGCGGTCGTGATGGACGAACCACAGGGCGGCGCGCGCGACGGCGGACAGGTTTCCGCGCCCGTTTTTCGCGACATTGCCGAGCAGATTCTGCCCGAACTGAGCATCGTGCCGGACGCCGATGTTCGGCAGGACACGTTGACGGCGGATGATATTCCGTCGGAAATCGAGCCGGACGCGGCAGGCAGTAACGACAAAAATAAACCGGCTGAAAAAACGGCGAAAAGCGAAAAAAGCGCCGATACTGAAAAGCCGAAAGATTTAAAGGAAAAAAGCAGGGAGAACAAAACGCCCGACAAAAACGGCGCGCCGCGAAAAACGGCGGCTTTGATTGATGAAATTCCGAAAAACAAATCTTCGGGCGCGAGGGCAGAAGCAAAAACTTGAAACTCGAACAGGCAATAAAATTTATGGAAGCCGACGCTTCCCGCCTTAATCCCGCTTTGCTGGACACCGAAGTCGATACATTCGCCATCGACTCGCGCGAGAGCGAAGCGGGCGTAGTCTTTTTTGCGCTTTCACAGCCGGAATACAAAGCGAACTGCTTTAACGGCGATTTTGAAGATTCGACGCGTTACGTCGCTTCCGCTTTAGAAAACGGCGCCGCCGCGGCGGTCGTTCGCGCCGACCGGTTCGAAGAGCACAAAGCCGATTTAGAAAGGCACGCCGACAAATTGATTTTCGTCGCGGACGCCATCGCCGCTTTTCAAAAATTAGCGCACGGCGTTTACAGTGAGTGGAACAAATCGGTTGTCGCGGTCACCGGAAGCGCCGGTAAAACGACGGCGAAAGAATTGACGGCGCACGTTTTGGAATCGTCCGGCAGAAAAGTTTTGCGCAACATCAAGAATTACAACAACGGTCTGGGCTTGCCGATTACGGTTTTAAATTTAGCGAAAGACGCGTCTTTTGATGTCGCGGTTCTCGAAATGGGAATGTCCACGCCGAACAATGAAATTGCGCGCCTTTGCCGCATTACGCCGCCCGACGTGGCGGTCGAGCTAAACGTTTTGCCGGTGCATGTCGAGCATTTGGGTTCGATTGAAAATGTGGGACGGGCGAAAGCCGAGCTCGTCGAAGGCATGAAACCGGGCGGAACTGCCGTGCTGAACGCCGACGATTTTCGCGTTTTTGCGATGCGCGACCTGCACGACGGAAAAAATGTTACTTACGGAATCGAAACGGCAGCCGACGTAATGGCGCGCGACATTCGTTTCGAGCGCTTCGGCGAAACGCAGTTTACTTTGAAAACGCCCGACGCCGAGGCGGAAGTTTTGTTTCCCTTGAACGGTCGGCACAATATTTTGAACGCGCTCGCTGCCGCGACGGTCGGGCACGTTTTCGGCATGACGGCTGCCGAGATTGCGGAAAGCCTGAAAACCGTGCAGCCGCCGCCGCAGCGCGGCGAAGTGCTGCATTTCGCGAAAGGATTTACGGTCGTCAACGACACTTATAATTCAAACCCGGACGCGTTGCTCTCGATGGTTGAGACGATTAAGGAAGGCGGCGCGGGCGCACGCCGGAAAATCGTCGTCGCCGGAGAAATGCGCGAGCTCGGAGAAAATTCGGCGCGGATTCATTTTGAAACCGGAAAGCAAATCGCCGCCCTCGGTATCGACCGACTGTTCGGTGTCGAGGGTTTCGCGAAGGATTTGCTCGAAGGCGCAAAGAGCGCGGGGCTGAGCGACGGCGAATTCTACGAGGATTCAAAGGTCGCGGGCGAAAAATTTATCGCCGAAGTTCGGGCGGGCGATTTGATTTTGATAAAAGGTTCGCGCGGCGTGCGGACGGAAAAGGTAGTTGAGAAGTTGTTAGAAAATTTTGAATTGGAGAAATAAACGGCAGACTTTGGAGCGAGGATAAATCCAAAATCCAAAATCTAAAATCCAAAATCCGAAGATGCTTTATTACTTTTTATATCAACTGATTTTCAAACAATACGGCGGCGCGGGCGAGTCGATTTTTTACAAAGGCTTAAACGTTTTTCAATACATCACGTTTCGCACGACGTGGGCGACCATTACGGCGCTGCTGATTTCGCTGCTCTTCGGCAGTAAGGTCATAAATAAGCTTCAGGATTTGAAAATCGGGCAGGAAATTCGCGAAGAGCTTTCCGAAGAACACCAGGCGAAAAAAGGCACGCCGACGATGGGCGGAGTTTTAATTCTCGGCGCGGTCTTTATTTCGACGGTTCTCTGGGCGCGGCTCGACAGTCTTTACCTGTGGCTCGCGCTTCTGGCGACGACCGCGTTCGGCGTTATCGGGTTCGTTGACGATTACATCAAAATCGTCAAAAAACGGAGCCTCGGCTTAACCGAACGCCAGAAGCTGCTCGGGCAATTGATAACCGCGGTGGTCGTCTGGGCGTGCCTTTACTGGGCGACAAACAGTTTTCCGTGGAACATCAGCGTTCCGTTTTTCAAGGTGACGGCGCTGCCCGACGGACCAACCTACGTCGGACCGTTTATTTACTTGTTCTTTATCATTTTCGTTCTGCTGGGCTCGTCAAACGCGGTGAATCTGACGGACGGCATGGACGGTTTGGCGGCGAGCGTGACGTTTATCGCGATGTCGGCTTTAACCGCTTTGACTTATGTTTCGAGCGACCGTCGGTGGGCGGATTATCTTGACATTACGCACAAGCCGGAAGCGGCGGAACTGACGGTTTTCTGCGGCGCGTTTATCGGCGCATCTTTGGGGTTTTTGTGGTACAACGCGCCGCCCGCGCAGGTTTTTATGGGCGATGTCGGCTCACTTGCCATCGGCGGCGCGCTCGGCACGGTCGCGATTTTGACAAAGCAGGAATTTCTGCTGCCCTTTATCGGCGGTGTTTTTATTATCGAAGCCGCGTCCGTGATGCTGCAGGTCGGTTACTTCAAATTTACGAAGCACACCGCCAAAAAAGGCAAACGCATTTTTCTGCAAGCGCCGCTGCATCATCACTTTCAGCTCGCCGGCTGGAAAGAACCGAAAATCGTTTTCCGGTTCGTGATTGTGGCGATACTTTTTGCGCTTTTGAGTCTTTCGACGTTGAAACTTAGATGAGTGGTCAGTGGTCAGATAAAAAATCTGATTAACCGACCACTGACCACCGACCGCTGAGCACTGAAAATGGAACTTTCGGGTAGAAAAACTTTAGTCCTCGGAGCGGGGAAATCCGGCATCGCATCCGCCAAATTTTTGGCGGCGCGCGGTGCGGTGGTCGCACTGCATGACAGAAAGCCGCTCGAAAATTGGTCGGACGAGGCGAAATCGCTCAAAGAAAGATTTGGTGTCGGGCTGATTGACGGTAATTTGCCGTCGTGGCTGCTCGACCAGATTGATTTGGTCGTCATTAGCCCGGGCGTGCCGACGAACACGATTCCGGCGCGCTATGTTGACCGTAAGGACGGCGAAGTTATCGGCGAAGTTGAATTAGCTTATCGCTTTTTAAAAGGCAGAATCGTCGGCATAACCGGCTCGAACGGCAAAACGACGACGACGACTCTAATCGGCGAGCTGCTTAAAAATTCGGGAATCGAAACGCAGGTCGGCGGCAATATCGGCACGCCGCTGCTTGATTTGACCGCCGCCGCCACCGACGCGACCTGGACGGTTGCCGAGCTTTCGAGCTTTCAGCTTGAAACCATCAAGGATTTTCGTCCCGCCGTCGCCGTCGCCACAAACGTGACGCCGAATCACATGGACCGGTACGATTTTTTCTCCGATTACGCCGCCGCGAAACATCGTTTGTTTATGAATCAGCGGGCGGAAGACGTCGCAATTCTAAACGCCGACGACGAAACGACTGCCGACTGGGCGCGCGGGCTAAAGGCGCACGTTTCTTTATTCAGCGTCAAAAAAGAACTTGACGAAGGCTTTTTTCTGCGCGGTCGCGACCTTGTTTCGCGCGCGGGCGGCAGGGAAAAGATTTTAACGACGCGCGACGAGATTTTTTTGCGCGGGCTGCACAACGTCGAAAACGTGCTCGCGGCGTTTGCCGCCGGACTCGCCTGCGGCGCGTCGCCCGATTCGATGCGCGAAACCGTGCGTGATTTCAAAGGCGTCGAGCACCGCATCGAGTTTGTCTCGGAAATCGAAGGCGTAAAGTTTTACAACGATTCGAAGGCGACGAGCGTTGACGCGACTTTGAAAGCTCTGGAAGCGTTGAGCGAAGACACGGGGAAAACGGTTTTAATCCTCGGCGGGCTCGGCAAAAAAGCGCCGTACGCGCCGCTCGTGCCGTTAATCGAAAAAATCGTGCGCAAATTGGTTTTGATCGGCGAGGATGCATGGAATATTGACAATCAATTGAGCGATTTTGTGGAAACCGATTTCGCTGACGATTTGCAGCAAGCCGTACTGAAAGGTTTTCAATTCGCCAAACCGGGCGACAATGTCTTGCTTGCGCCCGCCTGTGCAAGCTTTGATTGGTTTAACAGTTTCGAGCAGCGCGGAACGGTTTTTAAGAAAGAAGTCGGACATTTGAAGTCGAAAATTGAGAAGAAGCTAAAACAGAATGGCTAAAAAACTTCGCATAGATTGGTTTTTATTCGCAATTGCCGCCGGGCTGGCGCTGTTCGGCGCGGTCATGGTTTATTCCGCGTCGGCAATGATTTCCCTGAAGGAAACGGCGGATAATCCGGACGGCGCGACCCAGTTTACATACTTTTTCAAACAGTTCGGCTTCACTGTTTTCGGGCTGATTGTGATGTACGTCGCCAGCAAAGTCGATTACAAAATTTACCAGAACAAGCTCGTCGTGCTCGGTATTTTGAGCGTCACGGCAATTCTTCTAATCGCGGTTTACGGGTTTCCGGCAATCAACGGCGCGCGGCGCTGGATTCGCTTTCCGGGCGTTTCGTTTCAGCCTTCGGAAATCGCGAAAATCGCTTTGCCGGTATTTTTAGCGTGGTTTTTGACAATCAAAGAAAAGGCGGTCGGCGAATTGAAAGAAACCGTTCTGCCGTGTCTCGCGGTGCTGGCTTTCTTTGGCGGTTTGATTGTGCTCGAACCGGATTTGGGGACGACGATTGTGCTGTGCGCGATTTTTGTCAGCGTTTATTTTGCCGCCGGCGCGCGCATTGTGCATCTCGCGACGGTCGGTTTGATAATGCTTATCGGCGGCATCGCAGCCTTAATCTTTGCGCCGTGGCGCGTCGCGCGGCTGATGGCGTTTTTCGACCCGTGCGCGGCAGAGAATGCGGCGGGGGCGGGCTATCAGGTTTGTCAATCGCTCTACGCCATCGGTTCGGGCGGCGTTCTCGGCGAAGGTTTCGCGAAAGGTCAGCAGAAGCTTTTCTATCTGCCGTATCCGTATTCGGACTTTATTTTTGCGGTCGTCGGCGAAGAACTGGGTTTGCTCGGAACTTTGGCGGTCGTCGTCGCTTTCGGATTTTTGCTGTGGCGCGGAACTCGCGCGGCTTTGCTTGCCCCCGACCGGTTCGGAATGCTGCTCGGCATCGGCATCATCACCGGCTTAATCGTGCAGGCGCTTTTCAACATTTCGGTCGTGATTTCGCTGCTGCCCGCGAAAGGCATCCCGCTGCCGTTTATTTCCTACGGCGGCTCGTCAATCGTCATCACGCTTTTTGCCGTCGGAATTTTGCTGAATATTTCGCAGTACGCCGGATTCGTTTCAAAGGAAGCAGCTGTCGAGACGAATAATTTCGTTCACCGCCGAAAAAGGGCGGGAGCCGTTTGAAAATTGTAGTTGGCAGTAGGCAGCAGCGGCGGGCGGCAATCAAAAAGCCAACTGCTTACCGCCGACTGCGCTGCGCTGCCTGACCAGTATGAAAGTTTTGATTGCCGCCGGTGGAACGGGCGGACATATTTATCCGGGAATTGCGGTCGCGAAAGAGATTTTGCGGCGCGGCGCGAGTTCGGAAGTTTTGTTTGTCGGCACGGCGCGCGGGCTTGAAACGAAGATCGTTCCCGATAACGGCTTTCAGCTTTCTTTGATAAAAAGCGCCGGTTTGAAAAATGTCGGGTTCGCCGGCAAACTCAAAGGCTTGCTGATTCTTCCCCGGAGCTTTCTGGAAGCCCGCCGGCTGATAAAAGATTTTAAGCCGGATGTCGTAGTCGGCGCGGGCGGCTATGTTTCGGGACCGGTTTTGTTGATGGCAAGCCTGATGCGCACGCCGACGCTCGTGATGGATTCAAACGCGCTGCCGGGTTTTACGAATCGACGACTCGCGCCGTTTGTCACGAAGGCGGCTTTGACATTTGAAGAAGCGCTCCCCTTTTTCGGTAAAAAGGGAATTGTGACGGGCAATCCGGTGCGCCAGGAGTTTTTTGAAATTCAGCCGAAGGCGCGCGGCGAAAAGGTTGATTTGCTGATTTTCGGCGGCTCGCAGGGCGCACGGGCGATAAACAGCGCGATGGGCGAAGCGCTCGCGTTTTTACCCGCCGGAAAGCTGCGGATTACGCACCAGACGGGCGAATCCGACTTTGAAAAGTTAAAGGAAATCTATTCGCGCTCGGCTTTCCGGGAGGCTGACGTTCGCACCTATATTTCAAATATGGTTGACGAATTCGAACGGGCGGATTTGGTCATCTGCCGCGCGGGCGCGACAACCTGCGCCGAGCTTTCAGCCGCCGGAAAAGCCGCGATTATGATTCCGCTGCCGACTGCCGCCGACGACCACCAGCGCAAAAACGCCGAGGCGTTAGAGTCGGCGGGCGCTGCAAAAATGATTTTGCAGCGGGATTTGACGGGCGAATCTTTGGCGAACGAAATTTTAGATTTGATAAATTCACCCGGCAAAATTTCCGCGATGGAAACGGCGACCAAGAAATTAGCGCGCGCCGACGCCGCAGAAGCGACCGTAGATTTGATAGAAGAATTAAGAATTAAGAATTAAGAATTAAAAATTTGACTCGAAATAATTCTTAATTCTTAATTTTTAATTCTTAATTGAAAGAAATGTTCAGACACGTAAAAAATATTCATTTTATCGGCATCGGCGGCATCGGGATGAGCGGCATTGCCGAAGTTTTGTGTAATCTCGGCTTTGTCGTTTCAGGTTCGGATTTGAGGAAATCGAAAAATACCGACCGGCTCGAAACTTTGCATAAGGTCATGATTTACGAAGGGCACGCGGCTGAAAACGTCGGTGCCGCGCAGGTCGTCGTTTATTCATCAGCCGTCAAAGAGGACAATCCGGAAGTCCTGATCGCGAAGGAAAAAGGAATTCCTGTAATTCCGCGCGCCGAAATGCTGGCGGAATTGATGACCTTAAAACCGTATGCGGTCGCGGTTGCCGGAACGCACGGGAAAACGACGACGACTTCGATGGTCGCGACCGTGCTCGGGCACGCCGGAGTTGACCCGACAACGGTCGTCGGCGGCGTCGTCGACACTCTCGGTTCAAATGCGCGGCTCGGTAAAAGCGAATGGTTCGTAACCGAAGCCGACGAATCAGACCGTTCTTTTTTGATGCTTTACCCGACGATTTCAGTCGTCACGAACATCGACAAGGAACACATGGAATCGTACAAAGGAATGGACGACGTGGTGCAGTGTTTCACGGATTTCGTCAACAAAGTACCGTTTTACGGCGCGTGCATCCTGTGTCTCGACGACCCGAATGTGCAGCTCATTATTCCGAAAATCAAACGCCGGCGCGTGACTTACGGCATGACCGCGCAAGCCGACATTTCGGCGCAGGACATTCGCTACAACGACGCTTTCGGCTCGACGTTCAAGGTTTTGAGGGGCAATACCGAACTCGGCGAGATTACAATGCCCGTGCCGGGAAAACACAATATTTACAACGCGCTGGCGGCAACCGCCGTCGCGCTGGAACTCGAAGTTCCGTTTGAAAAAGTCGCGGAAGCGTTTGCCGGATTCAAAAACGCCAACCGCCGTTTTCAATTCAAAGGCGAGGCGCGCGGCATCTCGGTCGTGGACGATTACGGGCATCATCCGACCGAAATTTTAGCGACGCTTTCGGCGGCGAAAAGCGGTTCGGGCGGACGCCGGACAGTCGTTATTTTTCAACCGCACCGCTTTTCGCGGACGAAAGAATTGATGAACGAGTTCGCGCTTTGTTTCAATAACGCCGACATTCTTTTCGTGACCGATATTTACGCCGCGAGCGAGCCGTCGATTGAAGGCATCACGGCGGAAATCCTGACCGAAAACATCAAGAAATTCGGGCATAAAAACGTGCAGTACACCGGTGATGTCGAAAGCGCCGCCGAAAAAGTTCTGCCCTTTTTACAGGAAGGCGATTTGGTTATTACTTTAGGCGCGGGAAGCATCACGCGGCTTTCCGACGAGATTTTGGAGAAACTGAAACAGTAGTCAGTAGCTCGAAGAGGGGCGGTCGGTGGTCAGTAAAAACTTCTTATCTGACCGCCCCTCTTCGAGCCACTGACCACCGACCACTGAAAAGAATATGGCGACACGAACACGCAAAACTACGACTTTAAGGAACAAATCGGCGGCTGCTGTTCCGGCAAGGCGGCGGCGCGCGACGAAGCCTGCGGCGGCGCGGCGCTCGAAATCGGGCGGTAATTTCGCCAATTTTTTCGTGCCTTTGTTTTTAATCATTTGTATTTTGGGTTGTCTCGGCTTTCTCGGGTTTATGGGTTATCGAACCGTGACGGCTTCGGAGTTTTTCGACGTTAAAAAGATTGACGTGCGCGGCACCGTGCATGCTCCAAAGAGCGATATTGAAAAAATCGTCGCGGCGCAGACCGACAAATCCGGCGTTTGGAACGCGGATTTAAAGGAACTAAAAGATAAGGTCGAGCGGCTCGATTTCGTTAAATCGGCAGCCGTCTCGCGGGTTCTTCCCGACGGCGTGCGCGTCAACGTCATCGAGCGCGTACCGAAAGCGGTTGTTCGTCTTTCGGGCGCCGATTTTTGGGCGGACGAAGAAGGCGTGATTCTGGCGCCGGTCGGTAAAACGGACGCGCTGCCGCCGTTTGTCATGCGCGGCTGGGACGAAGCGAAAACCGACAAGGCGGTCAAAGATAATCAGGCGCGCGTCAGGATTTATCAAAAAATGCTCGAAGAATGGAAAACCTTCGAGCTTGATAAACGCGTGAAGCTCGTCGATATGACGGATTTAACCGAGCCGCGGGCGACGGTCGAAGATTCGGGCGAAGCGGTCGAGATAATCCTGGCGAAAGATAATTTCGGCAAAAAATTACAGTCGGGATTGGAAAGTATCGCCGGAAAGGGAAAACAGGTTGCCAAAATCGACGTCAGCGACGTGCAGCCGAAATATACGTTTAGACAAACGGCAGAAAATTAAAATTAGCGACAAAATTTTAGGAACTTGATGATAAATAGTGAGATACATGCAGTTGGGTTAGACATCGGCACCAGCCGTGTGCGGTGCGTTATCGGCGAACCTTCGGAGAACGGTCTGATGAACGTCGTCGGTATCGGTCAGGCGGAATCGCGCGGGCTTCGCCGCGGTATCGTGACGACGACCGACGCCGTTGCCGAATCAATCAAACGCGCGGTCGAAGAAGCCGAGCATGTCTCAGGGCTGGAAATCCAGATGGCAACCGTCAATCTTTCGGGCGAGCATCTGCAGGGCGAAAATAAAGGCGGCGTCGTCGCGGTTGCGGGCGCGGGACGCGAAATTACGGAAGAAGACGTGGCGCGCGCGGTCGAATCCGCGAGCGCGATGCCGCTGCCCGCCGGTTGGGAAATCATCGACCGCCTGCCGCAGGAATTTATCGTCGACGGGCAGGATGGAATCAGTGAGCCGGTCGGAATGCGCGGCTCGCGACTCGAAAGCCGCGTGCATATCGTGATTAGCCCGAGCGCCGGGAAACAAAATATCGAAAAGGCGATTAACCGCGCCGGTCTGGAAGTCGAAACAACGGTGCTCGAACCGCTCGCGGCGGCAGAAAGCACGCTGACCGATGATGATAAGGAATACGGCTGCGCGCTGATAAATATTGGCGCGGAATTAACGAGCCTGATGATTTTCGGGCGCGGCGCGGTACAGCACACGCGCGTTTTTCCGTTCGGCGGAATGCATTTTACGAAGGACATTGCGGTCGGCTTGCGTGTTTCGATTCCCGAAGCAAACAAAATCAAGTCCAATTACGGGTGCGTCGCCGGATTTTTGATTGACGAGCACGAACGACAGGAAATTATTGAAATCACGCCGGTCGGACGTAATGAAACGCGCGGATTGTCGAAGGAAATCCTGTGCGACATCATGCAGCCGCGCGCGATCGAGATTTTGCAGCATCTCGCGCACGAGGTAAACCAGACCGGCGCGCAGATTTCGAGCGGCGTCGTGCTGACCGGCGGCGGCTCGCAGGTGCGCGGAATGGTCGAGATTGCCGAACAGGTTTTCGACGCGCCGACGCGGCTCGGTTTTGTGAATACCGAGCATTTCGGCGGCTTGGCGGTCGAGGTGCAAAAGCCGGAATGGGCAACCGCCTGCGGACTGGCGTTGGTTTCGATGAGGCGGCAAATCAGGGAACATTCCAACGGCAGCCGCCGGGCAACGCGTAAGCTGGCGGAGTGGTTTGAAAATTTTCGTGAGAAATTAAGGTAAATGTAACTTCTGGGCTGGCTTTTTTACCCCAAATCGTTGTATGCTTTTTCGCCGTAGGCACAATATCTTGTTGAAGTCGAAAAATGCAAGCGTCCCAGAAGTTACACCACTGTTTTGCGATTAAATACACTTATAGAAGGAATCAGATATAATGACGGACGGTCTCCAAATGAAAAATAACGGCATAAAATTTCTAATCGACGAGCCACCGGTAACGGGGGCGAAAATCAAAGTCATCGGCGTCGGCGGCGGTGGAAGCAACGCGGTCAATCGAATGATTGAAGCCGGCATCAAAGGCGTTGAGTTTATCGTCGTCAATACGGACGTGCAGGCGCTTAATGATTCAAAAGCGCCGATGAAAATCCAGCTCGGCAGCAAATTGACGCGCGGGCTCGGCGCCGGCTCGAATCCATCGGTCGGGCGCGACGCGGCGCTCGAAGACCACGAGAAAATCATGGACGTGCTCGAAGGCGCGGACATGGTTTTCGTGACCACCGGCTTGGGCGGCGGAACGGGAACCGGCGCCGCGCCGGTCGTCGCTTCCTTAGCCATCGAGCTGGGCGCATTAACGGTCGCCGTCGTGACGAAGCCTTTTACCGTCGAAGGCAAAAAACGAATGGCGCAAGCCGAGCAGGGATTAGCCGAATTGCGCGGCTGTGTCGATACGATTATCACGATTCCTAATTCAAAGTTAAAAGAGGTCGAAGAAAAAATCTCGATTATGGACGCGTTCCGTCGCGCGGACGACGTGCTGCTGCAAGCCGTGCAGGGCATTTCCGATTTGATTACCACGTCGGGCGTTATCAATCTCGATTTCGCGGACGTGCGCTCGGTGATGAAAGGTCGCGGCGTCGCGCTGATGGGCATCGGCGAAGCCCGCGGCGAAGGCGCTGCCGTCAAAGCGATGAAATCGGCGATTGACTCAAAATTGCTGGAAGAAAATTCCATCAAAGGCGCGAAAGGCGCGTTGATTAACATTACCAGCTCGAAAAACACGGCGCTCAACGAAATCGAAGACGCGATTGCGCTGATTGAATCCGAAGCCCACGACGAAGCCGATATTATCTGGGGCACGGTCTTCAACGACGACATGGACGATGAGGTGAAAATCACCGTCATCGCGACCGGTTTCGACACCGAACGCTTTGCGGCGATGCCGACCGGCGGACAACAGAGCGAGACGACCCAGGCGGTCGGGCATTACAGCGTGCGCACCGGTTTCGCGCCGCCCGAACGTGAAGAAGACTTAAACGTCCCGACGTTTATTCGTCGTCAGGCAGATTAATTTGTTTATTATTTATAGTTTTGCTATATTTGCCTCGCCGATTTAGCAGATTTTGAAAGAGTATTGATTCCGCAGTTACCTGATTGGTATGGAGAAAGAACTTAAATGAGAGAAAGATACGAATCGCAAAATTACCCGAGGCAGCCCAGAGATAGAGAAGAAGACGCGCGCAAAAAATCGCCGCCGTCCGAGACGAATGCCGAAATTTACTACTACAAGAAACAGATAGATTCGCGCACGTCGATGACCATTATTTTGAATGACGGCGAGGAAATCGAAGGCACCATCGAATGGTATGACCGCGACGCGCTCAAAGTAAATCGTGTGGACGCGCCGAATATTCTGCTCATGAAGCATAACATCAAGTATATGTTCAAGGCGGAAGACCGGAACAAAGAATAGAGGCAAAAGTAAAAAGGCAGAAGGCAAAAGGCGAAAATTCAAATTTTTTGCCTTTTGCCTTTTGCCTTCTGCCTTAAAAAAAGTGTTATTCTGATTCAGTGTTGAACAACGGCTCAAGCGAAAATTCATTGCCGCGCGTCGGCATTACGATGGGAGATGCTGCCGGAATCGGTCCCGAAATCGTTCTTAAATCGCTTTTCGATAAAAATATTTTCAAGGTTTGCCAGCCCGTCATAATCGGCGACGCTCGAATCCTGCGGCGAACGGCGCGAGATTTGGGAATCGATTTAGAATTTCTGACGGTCAAAAGCGGTGACGAAATCCCGTCCGGTTCAGACAAAACAATTATTTACGATTTGGAAAACCTTGCCGGCGAAATCGCCTACGGCGTCGAATCTGCCGTCACGGGAAGGGCTTCCGCCGAATATATCGAAGAAGCCGTGCGGGTCTGGCGCGAGGGGAAAATCGACGCCGTCGCGACCGCGCCGATAAGCAAGATGGCGATTCATCTGGGCGGTTATGATTTTCCCGGTCACACCGAGTTTTTAGCTTACCTGACGAACACCGAAGAATTCGCGATGTCGTTTTTTGCCGAAAAATTGCGCGTCGTTCTGCTTTCGACACACGTTTCTTTGCGGGATGCGATTAGCCTCGTGAAAAAAGAAAAGCTCGTCGAGCTGATAAAGTTTTCGCACCGGGAAATTTCGCGGCTTTTGAAAAGAAAAGCGCGCCTGGCGGTTGCCGGACTCAACCCGCACGCGTCGGAAGGCGGCATGTTCGGCAGCGAGGAAGAAACGGAAATCCTGCCCGCGATTCGCCAGTGCCGCGAACAATACGGCATCGAAGTCTCGGGGGCATATTCGCCCGACACGATTTTTTTGCGAGGTTTTAAGGGCGAATTCGACGGCGTTGTTTCGTGTTATCACGACCAGGCGACGATTGCGGTGAAATGTTTGTCGTTCGGCGCGTCCGTCAATGTCACGCTCGGATTACCGCTCATCCGCACGTCGGTCGACCACGGCACGGCGTTCGACATTGCGGGCAAAAATCTGGCTGAGTCTTCGAGTATGCAGACAGCGATAAAGCTTGCCGCGCAGCTTTCCGCAGGGCAGAGAGAGATGATGGATGAGGGCTGAGGTAAGAAAATGCTTTAAATTCATCCCTCGTCCTTCATCCATCTGCCCTCGGGTTTGCCTTAGTTAAATCGCCAAACTTTGCTAGAATGGATTGGAGTTCAGGAAAAAGGTAAAAATTTTTAAGATGAGTCAAGTTTTGGAAAACGGACAGCCGAAGGTTTTAGTTGCCGATGACGACCCGGCTATCCTGCGTCTGGTCAAGGCGATTGTTGAAAAAGAAGGCTACACGGTCGTCACGGCGCGCGACGGCAAGGAAGCGTATAAGGTTTTGCAATCGGGCGAAGCGTTTACGGCGGCGATATTCGATGTCGTGATGCCGTATATTCAGGGAACCGAGCTGGTTCGGTATATGCAGTCGGAAAAGCGTCTGATGAAAATTCCGGTGATTATGATGACCGCCGAGCAGAATTCGAAGCTTTCGTCCGACAGTTTTGCGGCGGGCGCGGTCGCTTTTCTGCCGAAGCCTTTTACCAACGCCCAGCTTCAGACGATGCTCCGGATGTTTGTCCGTCAAACCTAGTTTTATTTTTTTGCCGGCTATTATTTAACCCCTACATTTGAAAAAACAGAAAACCTTTGTTACGGTTCAAAGCGAAAGACTTTTCGCGCGAAATTTAGTGTCTATTGGAAAAGGAGCGAGTGCCTTGTGTCAAAACGCAAACTGCTGTTGGCAGATGATTCGATAACAATTCAGAAGGTCGTTAATTTGACCTTTGCCGACGAGGGAATCGAGGTGATTTCGGTCGGCGACGGCGATTCGGCGCTGCGTAAATTCGACGAATTTATGCCGGATTTGGTCATGGCTGACGTAAATATGCCGGGAAAAAACGGTTATGAGGTTTGCCGGCTTATCAAGCGTACCGAAGAAACCCGGAATATTCCCGTAATTTTGCTGGTCGGCTCGTTCGAACCGTTCGACGAAGCGGAAGCCAAGGACGCGGGCGCCGACGATTTTTTGACCAAACCTTTTCAATCGATTCGCCAGCTTGTCAATAAAGTTACCGAATTATTGAACCAGACCGCGCCCCGCGACGCCGAAAAGCCGGCGGTTGACAGTTTTGCCGACACGCTCAAATTAGCAAACAGGGACGAGGCTTCGGACGAATTCGAACAGCGCGAAGAATCGCCGAGCGAATTTGAAAGACCGCAGGAAGTTTCGAATGAATTTACCGTGCCGCCGATTGCGCCGACCGAATTCGGCGACGCGGGAATGGACGACGAAATGATTGAGATGAGTCCCGCGACGGAATACGTTTCCGATTCCGGTTCTCAAAACGAGACGCCGCTTGATTACGGCAAAACGCAGCCGCTCAATGCGGACGAGCTCAAAAGTTTCGACATTGCCGGGCGTGAAAATAATGAACAGGAGCCGCCGCCTGAAACATCAAAAAGAGCCGAACCGGCAACCTTTGCCGAAGAAGCGCTGAAATTAGACGAAAACGATTACGAAGAGGCGGAAGAAAATGCGCCGGTCGTCTCCGAAACCGAGCCGCAGATAGATTATTATCTGCCCGGCGAACCGGAATTCGACGCCCGGGTTTCCGACGCCGAAACCTTAGAGCCCGAAGTTTCCTACGAAAACGAAACGCCGCGCACGCCCGATTTCAGCCAGGCGCCGGACGAAAATCAGGCGGAAAGCGAATCTTTGACCGAAGAAAGCGGCGAAACCGTCGAAGAATCTTCGGAAACGAGTCTGGCGGAAGAAACGCGGCGGAGAGAAGTCTCCGAAGGCGCGAACGCGACGCCCGAAGCCGGTATAGATTTATCGCAGGTCGGCGAAACGGTTGAAGAACCGGCACCCAATCAGGAGACTGAAAGCGATTCGACGACGGCGGCGACCGAAGCAGAGCCGCCTGCCGAAACTGAAGAACCGCGTGAATTTGAATGGGTCGCGGAAACACCGATTTCGACGGCGGCAAGTTCTCCGACTTTGAGTTTCGACGACGGCGATTTACTTGAGCTGCCGCCGCTGGTTGAAGAAACCGGAATTCGCCCGCAGCCGAAGGTCGAGCCGGTTAAATCCGAGCCGGCAGCCGTCGAAGCGCCCGCCGAACCCGAACCGGAAACGACTGAAGCCGAACCGCCGGCGCAAACTGCGGAATCGGCGGCGATGCAAGCCTTTCCGCCGGAATTGATTGAAGCCATCGCGCAGCGGGTTGCCGAAAAGATTTCGGCAAAAACCATGAACGACGTTTTGCCGCAGATAACCGAACTGGTTATGAAAAAAATGGCGGAAGAAAATCAGGAAAATAAAAAGTAAAAAGTAAACAATAAAAACTTAAAAAGCGGCTGATTTTTCTTTCCAGATGAAAATCAGCCGCTTTTGTTTTAGAATTAACAATTTCGGTGGTCGGTGGTCGGTGGTCGGTGGACAGGAAAATCCGCTCTGACTACCGACCACTGACCACCGACCACTGAAATTATGGAAATCGCAAAAGCATATAACCCGAAAGAAGCCGAAGAGTCGCACTATCAAAAATGGGAAGCGGCGGGCTGCTTCGCGCCGGAGATCAACAAAAATCCGGACGCCGAGAAATATTCAATCGTCATTCCGCCGCCGAACGTGACGGGGTCGCTTCACATGGGACACGCGCTCCAGCACACTTTGATGGATGTCTTGATTCGCCGCAAGCGAATGCTCGGCTTTCGCACTCTCTGGCTCGCCGGCGTCGACCACGCCGGAATTTCCACCCAGCTTCAGGTCACGAAAAAACTCTGGGCGGATGAAAAGAAAACGCGCTGGGATTTGGGACGCGAGGAATTTACGCGCCGCGTCTGGCAGTGGAAGGCGCAGTACGGTAACGAGATTACGCGGCAGATTCGGCGCGAGGGCGCGTCAGTCGATTGGTCGCGCGAACGTTTTACGATGGACGAAAGTCTGTCAAAGGCGGTGCGCGAAGTTTTCGTGCGGCTTTACGAGGAAGGCTGGATTTATCGCGGGCTGCGGATAGTCAACTGGTGCCCGCGCGATAAAACCGTGTTGTCGGATCTGGAAGTGCAGCAGGAAACGAAAAAAGACGGGAAGCTTTACTTTTTGAAATATCCGCTGAAAGATTCGCCCCAAACAATCACGGTCGCGACGACGCGTCCCGAAACGATGCTCGGCGACACGGCGGTGGCGGTTAATCCGAAAGACGAGCGTTACCGGGATTTAATTGGCAAAACCATCGAGCTTCCGCTCACGACGCGCGAGATTCCAATCATCGCGGACGATTACGTCGAATCGGAATTCGGAACCGGCGCGGTGAAAATCACGCCCGCGCATGACCCGAACGATTACGAGTTGGGATTGCGCCACGATTTGCCGCAAATCAACGTCATGAACGACGACGCGACGATGAACGGTCAAGCCGGCGCCGGGTTTGAAGGCTTAGACCGCTATAAGGCGCGCGAAAAGGTTATCGAAAATTTTGAAGAATTAGGCTTGCTCGAAAAAATCGATGATTACGAAGCCGTTTTGCCCGTCTGCGAGCGCTGCAAAACCGTGCTCGAACCGCTTTTGAGCGAACAATGGTTCGTCAACATGTCTGAAATGCGCGACCTCGCGCTCGATTTAATGAGAAACGAAGGCGCGCCGCATTTTACGCCGCAGGTTCCGCACGAAAAGGTTTATACGACGTGGCTCGAAAACCTGAAAGACTGGACGATTTCGCGGCAGCTTTGGTGGGGACACCAGATTCCGGCGTGGTATGACCGTGCGGGCAATGTTTTCGTCGCGCGCTCGGCGGAAGAAGCCGCCAGCCAAGCCGGGACCGGCGATTTGACGCAGGACGAAGACGTTCTCGACACCTGGTTTTCGTCCGCTTTGTGGTCGTTTTCGACCCTCGGCTGGAATGGAGAAGTGACCCAAACCGAAGATTTGCGCGCGTTTCACCCGACGGATGTTTTGGTTACGGGGCGCGACATTATTTTCCTGTGGGTTTCGCGAATGGTCATGTCCGCGCTCAAATTCACCGGCGAAAAACCGTTTGAAGACGTTATTGTGACGGGAA
>DASWRC010000195.1:0-7535 GCA_036403375.1 Pyrinomonadaceae bacterium | reverse complement strand
TACTGTATGCTGCGCCGACCGCAGGACGGCATCGAGTGTCTCGAAAAATCAATCAAATTTTTCGACCAGACCGAGCACCGGCTCAATTCCGTTATCGCCTATAACAATCTCGGGATGAACCTGATGCTGCTCGGCGATTGGACGCGCGCCGAAACGATGATGAAACGGGCGCTCGACATTGCGGTCGAAATGAATCACGCGCACGTTGCCGGCATCCTCGATTCCTTAGGCGAATTAAAACTTCTGCGCGGCGAGCTGAAAGAATCGCAAAACCTGCTCGAACAAGCCGTAAAATTTGCCGAAGACCGCAAAAAGGAATTTTATGCGATTCAGGCGATGCGCAATTTGGGGCGCGTTTATCTGGCGCAGGGAAAAACGTCCGCCGCGATCGAAAAGGCGCAGGAAACCATCGAGCTTTGCCGGGCGATCGGCGAAAAACAGATGATAAACGCCGCCGGTCTGGTCTTAGCGGAAAGTTATCTGCAGGAAGGCAGGCTCAAGGAATGCGAATTTAAGCTGCAAAGAATCGAAGAAGCCGACCTTTCAGCGGACTTTTTCATTCTCGGAAATATTCAGCGCATTTACGGGCTGCTTGCCGCAGAGCGCGAGGACGGCGAAACCGCCGTTTATCACTTCAACCGCAGCCTGACGATTTTCGAAACGGCGGACGACATCTATCACATCGCGCTGATTCGTTATCTTTTAGGCAGAACGCTGACCGAAGACGAGCCGGAAAAAGCGACCAAACATTTAATCAGCGCGAGCGAAATTTTCCGCAAACTCGGCGTCGGGACTCTTTACGAAGCGGCGGAAGACGCGATTAAAAAAATAAAAATCGGCACCGAAGCGACCAGGAAAACCAACGTTTCCGCCGGTTCGCAGCTTTCGATGCTGAGATTGGCGGAAGCCACCGCCTCGCGCGAGTTGCTGTTTCGCGAGCTGGTCGCCGTTTTGCAGCAGGAAAGCAAAGCGCGAAAAATTATCGTCGCCGAACTCAACGACCAGCGGCGTTTATTTCCGTTCATCACGCACGGCTATTCGCCGGCTGAAAGCATGGAGCTGGTTGCCGAAATCGACGAAGCGCAGGTCAAAAACAATCTCGACGAATTTGCAAAAGCCAAAAACCTGAGCGTTTTTCCGCTGCGCGCGCCGAATGCCAGCCCGGCGATGCTGGTCGTTTTCCCGCGCTCGGGCGCAAGCTTGAGCGACGGCGGTTCGATTCAGCCGCTGCTGCGCGTGGTTTCGCTCGGCATGGACGTTTGCGCGCTGCGCGACAAAGATAAAGTTCAGCATGCCGAGCAGGAAACGAGTCCGTACACGTCGAACAGCCTGATGCCCGGCTTTATTCATTCAAGCCCGGCGATGACTTCACTGGTCGAAGAAGTTTATAAAATCCGCTCATCGGACGTGACGGTTCTGGTGACGGGCGAATCGGGAACCGGCAAAGAATTGGTTTCGCGCGCGATTCACGCGATTTCAAACCGCAAAGACCGCATTTTCATCCCGTTTAACTGCACCGCCGTCCCGAAGGAATTAGCTGAAGGACATCTTTTCGGTTATCGACGGGGCGCGTTCACGGGCGCGGTCAACGATTCCGCCGGCATGATTCGCGCGGCGCACGGCGGCACGCTTTTCTTAGATGAAATCGGCGATTTGCCCCTCGACGTGCAGCCCAAACTGCTTAGATTTTTGCAGGAGGGCGAAGTTCAGCCGATCGGCGAGAAAAACCCGATAAAAGTCGATGTCCGCGTGATTGCCGCAACGAATATGCCGCTTGAGCAAAAAGTCGCCGACGGCAGCTTTCGCGAAGATTTGTATTATCGCCTGAACGTCATCCGCCTGCGCGTTCCGCCGCTTCGCGAGCGGCGCTCGGAAATTCCGCCGATTATCAATTATTACATCAACCATTATTCGTCGCGCTTCGGTAAACGCGCCATTACCATCACGCCGCAGACGATTGATTTATTGATGGTTTGCGAATGGGAAGGAAACGTCCGCCAGCTCTGCAACGAAATTCAGCGCGTCATCGCGCGTGCCGAAGACGGCGATGTCATTACGCCCGAACAACTTTCGCTCGACCTCAAACGCAGCGCGACGCCGATTTCGCCGTTTGAAGAACACGGCAACGTGCGACCGATTACCAATTCGGGCAGCTTCGGCGGCTACACCATCGGAACGCAGGGCGCGACCTTAGAATCGGCAGTCTCGGAACTCGAAACACAGATGATAACGGACGCGCTGCGCCGCCACGATTGGAACATTTCAAGAGTCGCGCGCGAGCTCGGCTTAACCCGGCGCGGTTTGTATTTGAAATTAGCGCGCTACGGCATCGAAAAATCGGCTTAGGAATTTCAGATTATTTTAGCCGCGGCTAATTTTTTCAGTTCCCGTTTCCACGCCCCGTTTCGCGTGACAAACAAAAACGCCGAGTCCCATCAAGATATAAAAAACCATCGCGACCTCGCCGTCGCCCAAGTTGTAATGCACCAGACCGCTCACGAAAAAGCCGACCAGCCCGCCCAAACAGCCGAGAACGATGCCCGTTTCGATTTGCGATTTGCGATTTGCGATTTGCGATTTTTCTTCAATTCGTAATTCGTCATCCGTCATTCGTAATTTAAGCCGCCGCCACAGCGTGCGCGCGTAAACGCCCAGAATCGTCAGCCAAATCAGCAGCGCCGGCAGACCGCGCTCAACTAATAATTGCACCGGCGTCGAATGAAAATGCCCCATCGGCTCGAAGCCCCGGTCGAACAAATCCCATTCGCGCCAGTAACGCTTGATGGAATCCATCCCGACGCCCAACGTGAAATTCCGCGCGCTCGCGGTCCAAAGGCGCATTCCGTCGCGCCACATCATCGTGCGGTACTGCGTCGATTTATCGCCTAAATTAAATCCGATGTTGCGCGTCTGCTGGAAAACGAGCAAGCCGATAATCACGAGCGGCAGCGCGACGGCAGCAAAAATCAGTCTGATTTTGCGGCTGCCGCCGAGCAAAACAATCAGCACGGCGGAAACAAAAAAAGCAAACTGCGACGCGCGCGTGACCGTTAAAAGCAGCGCCAGCCCCATTAAAGCCAGACAAACCAGCAGAAATACCAGCACCGGCGAACGGGCAAGACCAGAACGGGAAAACTCGGGAAATCGAGCGAGCAGCGCGATAAAAATCCCGAAAGCGAGCGAGATTACAAGCTGTATGACTTCGGAAAAAGTCATAAAATTCTCGCCGTAGAAACCGGCGGCGCGCCAGTTGTGATTGCGTTTCCAACTGCCGATTCCGAGTTTTTCGGCGGCGGTCGCGCCGTTTAATAAATCCGCGCGCTTTATCTCGACGACCGAATAAAAATCTTCGTGATAAACCGTCAGACGCGAGACGTCGCTTTTTTCGATTTCCGCCAGCAAACCTTCGGGCGAATAGATTTTTCGCTTTCCAACCCAGACGACCGTTTTGCCTTCGCCAACCGGTATGCCGCCACCGAGCGGCGCGGCTTTCAGCAGCGGGCTTTCTGCCGCTAAGCCATGAACTTCGACGCCGCGCCCGATGAATCTTTCAACCGGCATCCACGCCGCCACAATCGACGCCGAAAAAATCAGCGCCAAAGCCAGAAAGCGTGCGCCGCGCGCGGTTCGCACATTGTTGTAAACAAAATAAAAAATCAGAAACAGCGAAACGCCGCGCAGCTTGTCGAGCGAAATGTCGGGCGCGTAGGAAAACACGGACGAAACGACGCCCCACAACAGAAAAGCCCAGAGCGCATAATCAATCGCCGTCGGTTTTAGTTTCGGGCGCGGCTTGAAAAAGAGCCGAATGACCCACGCGAGCATCCCGATAAGCCACGCCGACTGGGTAACGGCAATCGAATGCGGCGCGAACAAAACCATTACGGTGAGAAATATAAACGCGATGCGTTCGAGCCATAAAACCACGCGGTTTTCGGTTTGAATATTCGAGATTTCGTCAAGCCGTCGAAAAAATCTATGCATAAATTAAAACAGGCGCTCTTGGGGGGATTTACCGAGATAGATTTTGCTTTATCCTTTATCCATTGTCTATCCTGTTTAAATTAAACTTCTTTTATGACACAAGAAAATTTACAGACGGATTTGACCGTCAAAGCCGAGATAAATCTTTATTACGACGTTTTCGTGCCCGAAACGGCGGCGAAAAATGCACCGCTTCTGCTGGCGGTTCACGGCTACGGCGCGCACAAACGCTATATGATGCGCGAGGCGCGCGCGGTCGCGCCGGACGACTTCGTGATTGTCTCGATTCAAGCGCCGCACCAGCATTTTCGCCCGACTGCCGACGGTTACCGCATCGGTTTCGGCTGGCTGACCGAATACAAATCAGCGGAATCCGTCAGCCTGCATCACGCGTTTGTGCTCGAAGTCATCGAAAAACTTGCCGCCGAAGAGATAGTCGATGCGAATCAAATCTATCTCTACGGCTTTTCGCAGGCGTGCGCGCTCAATTTCCGTTTTGCTTTTACGTATCCCGAAATCGCGCGCGGCGTCATCGGCGTGTGCGGCGGAATTCCCGGCGATTTGGAAACCAACCCGCAGTATAAACCGACCGCCGCCGACACGTTTTATCTCTACAATGACATGGACGAATTTTACCCGCTCGAAAAATACGAATCGTTCGTCACGAAACTTGATGCTTTCCTGCCGAATTTCGAGTCGAAGCTTTACCAATCGAAACACGAAATAATTCAACCGATGCGCGACGACATCAAACGCTGGCTCGCCGCGCGGTAATTTTTACGGATTATTTCTAAGATTTCTCCACAGAATAGGCTTTCAGCGCAAAAACGATTGCGAGGATGTAGCCGAACACGGGCACGAGTAAATAGAGAATTTCCGGCGACATGATGCCTGAAACACGCGCAAAATTGCGCGCGTTTTGAAACTGTGCGGAAGCCGCGTACAGCCACGGCAGGAGCAATAAAAAATTGTAAATGGCGGTCGCGCTCCATAAAGTCGGAATGTGTTCTTCAGCCAATTCGCCGCGCGAGTGTTTAATGTAACCGGCGAGCATGAAAAAGCCGGGCGCGGCGATTAAAAACGGTATCAAGCTGATAAAGAAAATAGCGGCGCTGCCCGTAGCTATTCCGCTGCAAACGCCGATGAGAGGATAAATCAAGCTCAGCATTGCCGGCGCGAGCATCACATAACAAAGTATTTCAAAACCCCGGGCGACACGCTGCGAATATGTTTTTTGCATAACTTTTTCTCCTTCTGGAAATCGCGCTGCGATTTAGCTCCGATAAAATCGCAACGCTTGTGCCAAACCCGAAAACACCGCAAATGCGTGGGTTTTGCTGCTTTTTAGTAAAACATTTCTTTGCAAATTGCCTGACGCGGCAACTTTTTTTCGCAGATTGAGATTTTTCTGGCAACGCCCGGAAAACCATTTTCATCCGAACGGGCGCAACAGCAAATTTACTCTCCTCAAAAAAAAAACTGAAAAGGAAATTTAGGGGGATAATTTTAAATGAAGAAAGTTATCGCGTCATTTTTAATGACCGTTATGTTAGCACTTTCGCTTCCGCTGCTTGCGGACGCTCAAACCAGACGTTGTTACTGTGCGCCGAGACGCTCGGTGTCGCGTAATTACCGGACACGCTCTTACAGAAATCGCAGCTACGTCAGCCGCAGCTACCGGACTGCCGGTTACACCTACAAACGACCGAGCTTCTACCGCCGGCATCGCAACATCATCAATATGGGAATCGCAACGGGCGGCGGCGCGCTGCTCGGCGGTTTGATTGGCGGTCGTCGCGGGGTCGGTCTCGGAGCCTTAGTCGGCTTGGGCAGCGGCGCGCTTTACACCTACAAACTGAACAAGAAAAGACGCCGTTACTAATTTTGCAGACGACAATTTTCTAGTTAAAAAAGCCCCGGCATTTTCAAAATGCCGGGGCTTTTTCGCGCGCGAAATAAATCTACACGATATAGATTACCGGCAACCGATATAGTGTTTTAAAGCCTTCTGAAAAATCTGTCCAAATTCTTATAAATGTTGAAATACTTTGGGTTTACCCTTATGGCACGCCGCTTGTAATAATACAGGGCAAGAAGAAGAAAATTCTTCAGGAATTATAAGAGGGAGAACAAAGCAATGAAAAAATATATAGCAACATTTTTAATGATGGCAATGATGGCGGTGGCAATTCCTTTCGCGACTGCGACGACCGCAAACGCTCAGACGCGATATAGAAAACCGAGTGTTTACCAGAAACACCGCAATCTGATTAACATCGGCATCGGCACGGCGGCAGGCGCAATCCTCGGCGGACTCATCGGCGGTAGAAAAGGCGCGCTGCTCGGGACGGCGGTCGGGGCGGGCGGTTCGGCTCTTTACACCTACAAGCTGAACCCGAAAACTCGCAGATATTACCGGGTTCGCCGCTACTAATTAACCAAGATAGCCTCACAAAAGACGAAAGCCTTGATGAAATTTCATCAAGGCTTTCGTCTTTCGCGATATTCGGCGACCAGATTCAAGGAATTTTCGTACCCGTTTCCGAATTCGATGCACGTCACGTCTTTGAAAGAAACTTTCGTCAATTCTTCGTCCCACTCGGCATTCGGGTCGATAGATTTTAGCAAAAACGATTTCTTCTTTATTTCGGCAATTTTTCCTATCCAGCAGACATCACTGGCTATTTTTTCACGGTGAATAACCACTAACGGAAATATTTCGCTTGCCGTTTTGAGCAAATCCGCCATCGAATCAATCGAAACCGGCGGCTTTTCTTTCGGCTCGACATTTTTTATTTTCAAGAGCAAGGCATCGAACGAATTCGGGTCGTCATAAAGCTCGTAATCTTTGACCGATTTGTTTTCAAAAACCTTAAACCCTGTCGCGCCGATTGTGTCAAAATCGAAATTGTTTATCAGAGTAAATTTTTCATTTACCGCTAAAACAAATCCCAGACAATTATCGAATTTTCCTCTTTTGAAATTTACCAGCCATTTGTTCTCGATTATTTCTTCGGAACTTGACAGATTTTCTTTCTTTTTTGCCATTTAATTATAGCCTTCAATGTCGGTGAAATCTTCGTAAATCATTCCGCGCCGGTCGCGTTTGGCTTTCGTGACGGCTTCGAAACCGCCTTCCTCGTTGCGCGAGATTTTGTTTTGCGCGTAGAGTCCTTCCAGAACGAATTCGCACGCCGCGACGAGTTTCGCCTTTTCACCGCGCCCGAATTCGAGCGGCACGAGCGTCGATTCAATCAATTCTGGAACGCTTTTCAGGAGATAAACGCATTCTTCCGCCGAGGCTGTTTCACTCAATAAAATTTTGTTGCCTTCATCAAACCAGCGAATCGTCGGCGCAAAATCGATGCCGAGGAAAAAGCCTTCGAACGTAACGCCGCACGCGCGTTTGATTAAATCTTTGGCGAGCCGCGTCGCGCCGATTTGCTCGCCTTCATATTCTAATTCCATCTTGCCGGTCATCGACGGCAGCGCGGCGTAAATATCCGAGATTCGCGGCACGATTTCCGATTCATTCGTCAGCAGCGCGCGGC
>DASWRC010000194.1:0-4035 GCA_036403375.1 Pyrinomonadaceae bacterium | reverse complement strand
CTTGTCTTTCCAGCCTTCCAGATTGGCGAGTTTGGCATGTTTGGTGTTGGAAAACTGCTTGAACTGGTCTTCGTGGCAAGCCTGACAGGTTTCACTTCCGACGAATTTGTCCTTATCTTTATCATCGTCCGGCAGAACCGTTAATGCTTCGACATTGCTGCCGCCGCCGGAATTAAAGATTTTGGAATACGCGCCGGAAGCCAGCCAGATTGCCAAAAAAAGTGTGAATGCGCCAAGCAAGCTGACTTTTATTACTTTTGTTGAAGCCATAATTATTGCCTCCTTTGTGCCCTTATAGTTAATATTTTGAAAAATTGAATCAAAGACACTGTTTTTGCTGTTTTGATTTTAAAATGGCGGCGGTTTTGAATCTGTGAGCAGTGTCACAAATTGAATGTTTTTTGCTCAAGAATGCAATATTTTTCAGGTTTTTCCGGTGATTAGTGAAAGAGCTGATAGACTTTGCGGAGATTTGCGCCGAGCATCTGCAAAAGCCGGAAACAGACTTTCGGCTGTGTCTGCAGGAAAGCCAGAAATGCGTCACGGTCGATACGCTCGAACCGGCACGGCGAAAGAGTTTTGACGCTTATTTTGTACGGCAAATCGGCGATTGCTTCCGTCAAGCCTAAAATCTCGTTTTGCCGAATCCGGTGAACCGGCTGACTGCCGTTATAAAGAATTTCCGCGTCGCCTTCGGTCAAAACATAAATGCCGCGCGGCATTTCGCCGGCGTCGAAAATCGTGGCGTGCGCGGCAAACTGTTTATCCTCTTTCGCGGCGCGCAGCGAGTCTTCGGCGTCGCGCGCTAAATCGCAAAACAATTCGTCGGCTAAAAACGCGCTGCCGAAAAACTCTTCCGGTAATTTTGGCGGTTCGATGAGCATTGCATTGACGGTCTTTTTCTTTGAAGACCGGCTCTATGCTCGCACCTTTCAAGCCGCTAAATTAGGACGCGCGTCACAATCAAAGGTGATAAACGTCACAAATAGAGGGATGAATAATAGATTTTATTCATCCCTCTCTGCCTTCATCCCTCTCTGTCTTTTAGACGCCCGCGACCGATTCGAGCCGCCGGCGGTCGTGGATGATTAAATCCGAGCCTTTCAGCGAGATGAGCTTGCGTTCGCGAAAAGTTTTCAAAAGACGCGAGACGGTCTCGCGCGAAGTGCCGATCATTTCGGCTATTTCTTCGTGAGTGTAGCGGATTTTCAGATGCACCGTGCCGCTGCCGTTATAATTGGAGTTGCCGTTCGTATTGCACCAGCCGAGAAAGAGTTTTGCCAGTTTATCGGAAACCGAGTTTGAAAGCCCGAGCGAGCAGATTTGTTCGTGCGCGGTCTGGTAATTTTGGCTGAGCTGCCTGACGGCGTTCAAACAGGCATCCGGATTGTGCTGCAAAATTCTCAGAAAATCGCTGGTGCGGATAAAGCTAATCTGGCACGGCTCGATAATTTCCGCTGTGACTTCGTAGGGCGAACCGGAAATCACCGCGCTCAAGCCCAGAACTTCGCCCGGTTCGGCAATCAGCAAAATAATCACTTTGCCGTCGCGCGAGCAGGTCGAGAGCTTCACTTTGCCCTGGCACAAAATGTAAACGCCCTGTGAAATCTGCCCTTCCATAAACAGCACCGAGCCGCGCGGGTAAAGATTCGAGATTTTCAACGCTTCGAGATTTTGAATCGTCGATTCCTTCAAATTACAGAAAAAACCGCTCTGCGGCATCCTGCAGTTGCTGCATTTATGCTGAATTTTTAAGTTATTCAGACCTTTCATACTATTACCGAATCCGGCGTTTTCTTTCGCTCGACGCCTTCCTGAAAATTGATTTGTAAAAATCCCCGCGCGCGATAAATAAACTTTTAGGGTTCACGGAGCATGGTTTTCCGTGAACTTTGAATTCTTGTATCCGCAAACCCCGTTCCATCCCGGAAATCGGCTGAAAACCGCCAAATACCGGGATTTAAAATAAAAAAAACTGCGAACTATTTCCCATTCGGTTAAGTTTTTCGCGAACTATTTCGCAGTTTAAGGCGCGCCTTTTAAAGATTTTCGCGCGCCTGCCGCTCGGCACGAATTTTGAGTTGTTAATGAGTGATTTGCGGTTTTTCCCAGGGGATTTATCGTCATCAAACCGCAAAAAGGAGGCGCTTGTTATGAACATCTTAAAGACATTTGCAGGCGTTGCCGCATTGGGCGGCGCGTTTGCCGCGTATAATTACAAAATTCGCTCGTGGCATCTGCGATGGGGCGCAAGCGTGGCGGAACTGAGCGCGACTCTGCCCGGCGATGAGGTCAAACCCGACGCCGCGATTCAGGTGACGCACGCGATTACGATTGACGCGCCCGCCGCGGTCGTCTGGAAATGGCTCGTTCAAATCGGGCAGCAGCGCGGCGGCTTTTACAGTTACGATTGGCTTGAAAACCTGTTCGGTCTCAAAATCCATAACACGCGGGAAATCAAACCCGTCTGGCAAACATTGAAAGTCGGCGATTTTGTGCGTTCGGCGCACGATGGCTGGCTCGGCGGAAGATTTAAAAACAAAGCCGGCTGGTTTGTCGTCGCAATGGACGAATTGCGCTCGCTCGTGCTGCGCGATGAAATCGAACGCGGAAGCTGGGCGTTTATCCTGCGCCCGGTTAACGAAGCACAAACGCGGCTGATTATTCGCGCGCGCGGCAATGAACCGCAGGGCGCGGCGCTCAAGATTTTCCACTACGGCTTTTTTGAACCGGCGCATTTTATTATGGAAAGAAAAATGCTGCTGACGCTGAAAAAACGCGCCGAGGAGTTTTCCGCCAATCACACGGACGAAGCGGAATTAAATCTGACGGCGGAGAAAATTTCGGTTTAGCAGGCAGCAAAAAGCGGGCGGTCGAAAGTTTGTTTTTTGCTTTCGACCGCCCGCTTTAAATAGTTCGCTAAAACGGCTTTGCACAAAAATCAGTTCGGAGTTCCAACGCGGAACGCACTTGGCTGTTTTTTAAGGAAAGCCGGATAAACCGGGAACTCCAAACGCTCGATTTTATTTGTCATATGCGCTTTTCTTAATTTTTGTGCAAAGCCTCGCTAAAACTGTTTTGCGACGACTGGGCTTCGATTTCAATATTCGGGTCGTATTCCGACTTTTCGATGGTCATTTGCCTCCTCCTCCTGCGAAGATGCCGATTGCCGAAAGACGCACAATTATCAGACAAAAAAATCTTTTCATAATTTTCACTCCTGAATTGAATTCTCTATACATTAAGACACCGGAAGCGGAGAAAAAATGACAAAAAATCAACGAAAAGCGAAAAGTGAAAACCGAATGGTAAAATAAAGCTATTCATAAGGTCGGACATATTTCGCGCGTCGCTTCGGCAATCAATTCGCCGCTTGAGGCTTTGTCGCAATCGGCGAATCCGCGGGTCGATTTTTTCGGAAAAAATAATTGACGCGAAAGGAAATATTATATAATATTCCATTACCATTTATTAATCTGAGTTCTTATATTAATTAGTAATAAACTCTGTATATGAGAATTGTCAGTAGCGGAATTTTGATGATCTGCGGCGCCTGCATCGCTCTCGGGATTATCCATTTTCGCTTTTGGCTCATGGAACGCGCGCGGCGTGACCAGCTTGCCTTCTCGCTGGTTTGCTTCAGCGTCTCGGGATTCGCCCTCTTCGAGCTGTTAATGCTGTATGCCCCGACGCCCGAACATTATCTTTTTTATGCGCGTTTGAGTCATCTTGCGAATACTCCGCTCTTTATCTCGATGCTATGGTTCGCCTATGTCAACCTGCAGGGACGGCGCTGGCTGTTTTTGACGTGCGCCGGCTTGCGGCTGTTGGTGTTTACGATAAATTTCATTATCCCGAACGGCATTAATTTTCGTGAGGTTAAATCGGTCGGGCACGTGACGCTTTTCGGCGAAAGTGTCGGTTATCCGATAGCGGTGCCGAATCCGTGGATGCTCCTCGCCCAATTGTCTCATTTGATGCTGCTGATTTTCTGTCTCGATGCGAGCGTGCGCGCATGGCGGCGCGGCGAACGGC
>DASWRC010000193.1:0-9387 GCA_036403375.1 Pyrinomonadaceae bacterium | reverse complement strand
AACATACGAACCGCGCGCTGCCGTGGCATCATATTCGAATGTATCCTTCGGTCGATAAGCTGATCCGTGCCTGGACGGTTTTTCGCCAAAATCGCTGTGAAGGGGTGTAAGTTCAGACTTATGAGGAATTTCGATGCTCAGACTTTAGGTCAGACGTATAAAAAAACGGTCGGAGCAGGGCTGGTGCTGCAATACGAAGACGGCAAATATATTTTTGCATTAGCCGGCACGAAATATAATTGTGAGCCAGGAGAAATCTTTTATTGCGGTATCGGCGGGCATCTTGAAGCTAATGAAGATTTGCCCGAATGTGCACATCGGGAAGCGCTTGAAGAAATAGGTGTGCGGGTAAAAATTCTGTCTTCGGATGAAACGTGGTATCTGCCGGATAAAAAAACATGTCAGAAAGTAGAGGTATTAGAAGAACCGAAACCGCTGGCTATTTACCGGATGAATTACATGACTACGCAAAACGGAAATATAAATAATTGGATTGTGATATATGAGGCGGTATTACTTGAACGCTCGATAAAGATTGCTGCCGAAGAAGTGTTAGGACTTATCACACTAACAAAAGAACAGATAATCTCAGGTTTAGTACGCCGTCCGACGATTCGGAAATTACTCGATGGAGGCGCGCAAATAATCGCCGGAGCCGCCGCCGGAGACGAAACTTTACGGTGTTATCCAATCGGAACCGCCGAAGCACTTTCTATTATTTTCAAGCGTTTAGCTTAGCACAATATCTGAAAATCGATCTTAGAAACCCTAAAAATTATGCGAAATCGGCCACGCATTAAAGAATCTACAGTCAAATGGGCGGAGCTTGCCCGGCATTATATCTCTCAACAAAATAACGAATTTCTGGAACAGGCTATTCTGGAAGCAACAAAAAACGAAGATCCGGCGATCGCCTCTTTCCTGCAAGCCTTTGCCGACGGCGACTCGCATGAAATCGACAGATTAGCCGAACGCCTGATTCCGAAACTAAGGCGAGCCAAGCGGATCGAAGAAGGACTCACCGTCAATCTTTTATATGTGGATATTAGAGCTGTTTTCGCGGAAAATTATGTCGATTACCCGCTCGAGAATCAAAAACAGCTGAAAGAAGTAGGATTTTTAGCCTGTAAAGAAGCTGTCAAGCTCGCCGAATATCTCAACGACGAAGCTTGTCAGGCGATTTACTGGCGTACTTGGGCGACCGGTCTTTGGTATGCTCAGACATTTCGCAAAGCCGAAAGTTTTTATACAAAGTCGTTACGTCTTTATCAAAAACTATCTGAACGCGAGCAACATATTTTCAATCAAGATTTCGCGATGACGCTGCTCAATCTGGGAAACGTGCAGGCGAATATGAAAAATGTGGTGGCTGCTGAAAGATTTTATCTTGAAGCTTTGCAGCATTTTCGAAAGTTGGCAAGACGAGAGCCGCATATTTTCAATGAATATCTGGCACAGACACTGAATAACTTAGGCACCGCGCAGGGCGATTTGAGAAAGTTAACGGAAGCCGAAAGATCGTTCAACGAAGCTCTCGCCGCCAGACGGAAACTGGCTGAACGCGAGCCGTATATTTTCAATCGGGATGTGGCGCAAACGCTGACTAATCTCGGCACTTTGCAGGGAAACATGCGCAAACTCGAAGCGGCTGAAAGTTCTTTCAACGAAGCACTGACGTTGTTTCAACAGATGACGGATACGAAATCTTTCAACTTCTATCATGAGATTGCGACGACATTAAACGGTTTAGGGACCGTGCAGAGCGAAATGAGCGATTACGCAGGTGCTGAAAGATCGTACATTGAAGCCCTACCAACTTTTCGTGAATTAGCTGAGTACGAGACAGATATTTTCATTCAGGACATCGCAATGACTTTAAATAATCTCGGTGCCGCGCAAATCAATCTACGCAAATTCACGGAAGCGGAAAACTCTTACGCCGAAGCGTTGCGACTCCGGCGGAAACTAGCAAAAAGGGAAGCGCGTATCTTCAAACAAGATCTCGCCATGTCGCTGATTAATCTGGGCGCTGTGCAGGGCGATATGAGGAAATTGGCAGAAGCTGAAAAATCCTATGCCGAAGCCTTGCGTCTTTACCAACGCTTAGTCAAGCAGGAGCCGCGTATATTCAACCGATACTTGGCGATGGCGCTTGATGGATTGGGAAGCATCCAAAGCGAGATGGAAAAATTAACAAGTGCCGAAAAGTCATTCACAAAAGCTCTGCGGATGTATGAGAATCTGGCTCGATTGGAACCGCGAAACTATAAACGATATGTAGCGATGACTTTAGGCAGTATAGGAAATTTACAGCGGAAGAAAAAAAATCCGGAAGTGGCTGAAAAATCCTACGAACGCGCTTTACGGATTTATAAGAATCTGGCTAAAAAGGAGCCGCATATTTTCAATCAGGACGTGGCGCAAACGCTCAACGGTTTGGGTTATCTAAAGCTTGAAGAAAATCGGCTTGCGGAAGCCGGAAAGAATTTTGAATCCGCCAGACGTCTGATTGAAGACTTACGCGGGACTGTCGTTACAATCGACGACCGCCGCCGTATGTTGCAGGGAAACGCTAATATTTACAGCAATTTGCTGGTTTGTTATATAAGGCTGGAGAATTGGAGAAAAGCTCTGGAAATTGCCGAATCCGGCAAAAGTCGTTCATTATCCGATCTGCTTAATCTGAAAGTCGAAGATCTACAGCCTAAACCACCGACGTCCGGTAAACTTTCGACCGTTAAAAATCTAGGTCGAAAATACTCCGATATCATAAAGCAATTACAACAAATCGAAAGCTATGAAAAATATCTCGGCGAACAATTCGTGCAAGGCAAAATCGGTGACGATCCGAACGCGGCGTTCGTACAAACCGCCGGAGAGAAAGCTTTGGAAAGGGAAAGACGGAAGGCCCAAGACGACAGATTTACGGCGCAGTCCGAATTGAAAAGCGTGCTGGCTGAAATTAACGAATACGACAAGGATTTTCCGCCCGCAGCGAAAAATGTCGATGCCGAAAACATCTTCGATATCGGCAAAAAACAAAATCGAACGATCGTTATTTTTCGTGTTCTTCGTCAATTCACGGCGTTGATTTTCGTATTTCCCGGCAAGCGTTTACACATCGAAATCGCTCGGAATTTCGGCAGCGACAATTTATACAAATTGTTCTACGACGATTGGTTGATTCCTTATTATGAATGGAAAACAGGTCATAAAGCGCCAGACATTAAAGAAGCATTCTGGGAAGGTTCGGCGGCAGCGGTCGAAACCGACCAATGGGTTTTGCTGATGGAAAAGGCTCTGGATGGCGTGTATGAAAAATTGATGATTCATGTTCGACGGATTTTGCATGAAAAGTCTCCGACGCGGGAAATTTTGTTAATTCCCAGCCAAAGCCTATCGGTATTGCCGCTTCACGCCGCGAGCTGGAAAGATGAGAGCGGGAAAAAACACTATTTGCTTGAAGAATTTACGATTTCATATTGTCCGAGCATTTCGGTTTTCAAGCGCTGTCAGGAAAACGAAACGGAGCGAACCGATAAAACTTTGGTCGTTACAGATCCGAAAGGCAACTTGAGGTTCTCGGAGAACGAAGTCCGGTTCATCAAGAAAATCCACCGATCAAATAAGGATTTGCGCAGAAAGCGAGCGACGAAATCGGCGGTTATCAAAGCTCTCGCGCATGACTATAGTTTTCTGCATTTTGCCTGTCATGGATTCTACAGCGCGGAAAATTCATTCGACTCGGGGCTTGAGTTAGCGGACGAAATAATAAAGTTAAGCGAAATAATCAATTGCAATTTACAGAATAACTGGCTGACGGTGCTTTCCGCCTGTGAAACCGGAATCGTGGATTTCGACTCGCCGACGGACGAACATTTCGGGCTCCCAATCGGATTTATTTTTGCCGGAAGTCCGAGTGTCTGGGCGTCCTTATGGTCGGTCAGCGACGAAACGACGTCTCTGTTGATGCGGAAAGCCTACGAAAATCTAAACAAAACGGAATTTCAGACAAATAAGCCCGAAGCACTCAGGCAAGCACAACTATCAATTCGCGAAACGTTTCCGCATCCTTACTACTGGGCAGGATTTCAGCATTTCGGCATATAAATCCGGCTTCCGCTAATGGGGTGGATTTCAAAACAGTTCTTTGACAATCAGTAAATCGATTAAAGACGCTGTCGGGGAATACTGCGCAAAACATGCCGGGTGGGGCGAAACGCTAATCTTTTCGGGAAAGCCGGATTTTTACGTGGCCGGTATTGATGACGTTGCCGGTCATATTCACGGCGTTCACGTTTCTCTTTCCCTTGAATATGAAGGCGTTGCTGGACGCGGCGGGATCTTCGGCTACGCCTTGATTTTTCCCGGACGAAAGAAACCCGAATCGCCGCGATAAAATTTCGAAAAGCTCCTCGCCGCCGCTCGGTGAATTGTCCGCTTCCGAGCTCGACGGATCGGCAATATAAGCCCTACCGGTCGAACCGCCGTTTCGATAGACGATTTTTACCCAATTGTTGTTGTCGTCGTGTCCCATCCGCGCGCGCGCGACGCCGAGTATGCCGGCGATCGATAAATTCGACTTATGGGTTCTGAATTCCAGACGGTCTCTGAAGATCAGCAACTCGCCGAGTTCGACGTTTCGCGAGGACAGACGCTGACATTTCTTCTTGGCGAACCAGACATTCGAAAATACTCTGGCGTCCGCGTATTCCTGCTCGGGGTCTAAATCCGCTTCACGCAAAGGTTTGCCGCGCTTGAGAATTTTAGGTTCGAAATGGGCTTCCGAAAAATGGCTGTTAGCCGTGTCGCAGCCTTCGAGGTAAGCGAATTCGTAATCGTTGCCTTCCACTACGGCTTCGTAAAAACCTCTGGAAAATTCGATTGCCACATCGTCCGAAAGCGCGTTCTTCATCGCGATCGTCAGCGGTATGTCGAGCGACGTGAGCATTCCCAACATAACGGAATGACAGGCATTAAAAATCAAACATTCGAGTGCTTGATGTTTTTGTAACAGTTCAGCCAGATGTTTAAAGGGAATGACCTCAGATGCGCCGTCTTCGTTTTCCATCACGATCCCTTTCGCCGTGCCATGACTCGAAATATGAATGATATTATATTTTCCCTGAAGTAGATGTTTTCGCAGCGCGTCGATCGTCGAGGAATTCTCGAAAATGATTTTCAGTCCTTTTTTATTTCGGGCGGATTCGAGCGCCTTTTTGATTCGCGCTTTCTCTTTCGCGAAATCGAGGCGCTGAGTGTCCTTCGGATTGGCAAATAAAATCAGGGCTTTGATCGTTTTTTTCATGCGGACAATTCTACCTTAAAAAGGGTAAAATATTAATCTTTGCAGCACGGAAATTGATGGCAAAAGTTTTCAGAAGCGACATTCGTCTGGCGGTTTTTTACGAACAAGTCTTTCGCGAGGCGCACCTATTGTATGACAGCGGCGGCAGTTCGCTTGAATAAGGCTTAAAAGCATTCGATGACGACCGTGAAGGCATCGCGCGAGGACAAAAAACGGCTGAGATAATAGCTGCGGAAGATGATGAAACGGGCAAGGAACTTTGTCTGGCGTACGCCTTGAACGGAATTGGTTTGTTGCGTCTCCGGCAGCCGACTGCCGAGCGCATCAGATGGTTGTTAGCGGTGGAAAAAATACTCAATGAGCTTGACTGGGAAAATGATGACCATTTTTACAATGCTGAAATGGGAGTCGCCAGCAATTTGGGACTGGCTTACACCGATCTCGGCGATTCGGCGAGCGCGATTAAGTATCATGAACGGCATTTGCAGTTAGCCGAGAGAAAAAATAATCTTTTGTCTCGAGGCGTGGCGCTGACGAATCTCGGAACAGCTTACCAGGACGTCGGAAAACTGCCGGAAGCCATCGCGTCCTTCGAAAAGGCGTTGGAAATTCTCCGGAAAATCAAAGACCTTAAAAATCTGGGGCGCGTCGCCGCAAATCTGGCGAGCGTTTATCTCGATCTCGGTGAACCCGAAAAAGCCCTGCCGCTATACCGGCAAAGCTTGCGAACGGCACGAAAATTCGGAGATCGCCCGGGTGAGGCGATTCTGCTGGGCGGGCTCGGAAAAACGTATCTGATGTCGGGCGACGAAGCGCACTCGATCAGATACCATAAAAAGCATCTCGCAATCGCTCAGGAATTTCATGATCGCAGGGAAATCATCAACGCGCTTGGCAATCTTTCGCTCGGTTATCTCGGGGTCGAGGGAAAATGGGAACAAGCTCGTGAATGCGCCGCCGATTCGCTGAAAATCGCCCGTGAAATCGGCGATCGACAGGCGGAAGCCAACGCGCTCGGGCGGCTCGGCGTGGTTTATTTGCAAATCGGAGAATACGAAAAGACGATCGAATATTGCCGGTAGCAGTTAGAATCAGTCCGTGAAATCGGTGACCGGCGTGGTGAAAAAGATGCGCTCGGTAATCTGGCGACCGTTTATCTACGGATCGGACGAATGCCGGAAGCCGCCGAATCATTTCGAAAATATCTGAAAATAGCGCGCCTGCTCGGCGATAAATTCGCCGAGTGCGCGGCGCTCGGCGGCTTGACGATCGTGCTTATTTATCTTGAAGAATATCGGGAAGCATTAAAAACGGCGCGCTCTCATTTACGCGCCGCGCGGGCGATCAAAAATCCGGATAATCAATTGGTCGCGCTGAAAAATCAAGGCGCGATTTTTGAGGGGCTGGAGGATTGGAGACGGGGAATTCGTGTCTTTCAACAACTGGTCGTTTTGTCGCAAACTCAAAAATGGGAAAAGCAGGAAGTGAGGGCGCTCACTCTTCTCGGGCTGTTTTACTCGAAAAAAAGCGACGTCGAACGATCAGAGCGCCATTTCAAACAAGCTCTTGATATATCTGCAAAGCTCAAGGATATAAAAGATCAGGCGTCGATCTGGGCGACATACGCGACAGCGCTCGAAGGTTTCGAGGAATTCGAGAAGGCACAGACGGCTTATACCCGTGCGCTCCGTCTATATCGACGCCTCGACGACCGCGAGATGGAAGGCATCGGATTATATCGGTTGAGCGTTTTGCAGGGGAATCATCAAATTCGTCGTCAGGCATTGAAAAATGCTGCCCGTGCCAAACGCGTTTTCGAGTCGATCGACTCGCCGCATTCCGAGACGGCGCACGAATGGCTGGCGGAACTTGAAGCGCTCGCGGACCATAAAGATTAAAAATCGAAAAATTTAAGTTAAAAATGGCAGAATCGATAATCCTGCCGGGGATATGAAAAGATGATAAGTTCGAAAGACATAAAATCGATAGTCGATCGCGTGATCGCCGGAATAGGCAGCGACAGCGACCGGCGACTGCTGCAAAAAGCCGTACTGGCGGGCGAAGTCGTTATCGAAGGCGAAAGAAACGTCAGCTCGCTCGGACATATGACGGGAAACATCATTTTTACCGGCGATATTATTATCGAACAGAAATACAGCCGCGCCAGCCTCGACAAGCTTCATCAGGAAATATTTCCGGTTTTACCTGGAGTTCTGCCGCCCTTTCCTCACACAGTCTTTGTCGGTCGTGACGAAGACGTCTCCGACGTCAAACGAAAGTTCGGGGTAATGTGCGGAAAACCGGAAGTCTCTCAACTAATCGTTTACGGTCTGCCCGGCATTGGAAAGACAACTCTCGTCAGCGTTTTATCTCGCGACCCTGACATCGCGCGTGCTTATCCGGACGGCATTCTCTGGACGTCGCTTGACCAGAAACCGTCTATCATCACAATCATGGCTGAATGGGGAAAATTCTTGGGAAGACACGATTTGCTCAGACATACTTCGAAAAATCAGGTCGCCGAGCAAATTTTATCGCTGCTTCACAATAAACGAATGCTGCTGATCGTCGATGATGTCTGGGAAGAAGAACACGGCAACTTTTTTCGAAGAGCGCAGGCTCAGGGGTGCGGATTGATCTTTACGACGCGCCACGAGAAAATCGCCGAAAATTTGTCGGAGATCGATGACGAAATTTATCATCTCCCGCTTTTTACCGAGGAAGCTTCGATAAAGTTGATGCAAATACTAGCTCCCAAGGTCGTCGCACAATACGCCGGAAAGTGCCGCGAGCTGGTCAACGAACTCGAATATCTTCCGCTTGCCATTCACGTCGCTGCGAAGCTTCTGCGGCGACGTTTGAAAAAAGGTTGGGGCATCGAAAATCTGATCGAAGAAATCAAGGAAGGTTCCAGATTGCTGAAAGAGAAAGCTCCGATCAACCGCACGGAAGAAGACGGACGACCGACCGTGCAGGCGCTTCTAAAAAAAAGCACGGACATGCTGAGCCCGGAAATGAGAAGGCATTTCGCGAATCTTGGCGCTTTTCTGGAGAAACCCGCGACGTTCGACGAAAGAGCCATGAAGTTCGTTCTCGAAGTGGACGACGCGGAACCGGTGATCGAAGAATTGACGAGCCACGGTTTACTGGAGCTAACCGAGAACAATCGTTTTTATTTGCACGCGCTTCTAAGCAGTCATGCCCGTTTGCTGCGCGAAACCGAGTTTAGCTAGACGGTACGTCGATCGAAGGCGCACGAAATAATCAGCCGTTCCCCAACTACTGACAAAGCGATGTCGAATCCGTATTAGAGACACGCGATTTATTACAAGAACCTGCTAGGCGAATTGAATTCGCTGCTGCTCGAAGGCGGTGCGTCTTACAAACAGGCGTTGTCGGAAATCGACGTCGATGCTGGAAATTTCAGAAGCGGTCTGAAATGGACGGAACAAAATGTGCATATCGATTTTGAAGCCGCGCGCCTGAGCAGCCGCTACCCAGAAGCTGGCGGCGTCTAAAGTCGAGATAAGATTATCTGTTAATTGCTCAATATCACCGGTGTCTGGATCAGCAACAATCTCCAGATATTCGACGATTTCAAATTCACCGAGTTTTTGGGCTTCAAAAACGGCTTTTCGCAAAAAACTGTCGTTTCTTCGGGAAAGATAGTTTCGGACCAATTCCACCCATTTCACCGATGATTCGTGGTTTTTGTTTTGAGCAGTTTTTTTTCTCATTTCAACAGAGTCTCATTTAGCTAAAATTCTAAATACCTTGATGGATGAAAATCTGTCCCCAAAAAGGTCAGGAATAGAGGGTGCTTTTTTTCTTTTTAGCGGGAATGGCCAGTCCCAAAAACTTTTTATCTCGGAGAGCAGGATATTTTCTGGTAAAACCTGTCCATTTACTCGATTTTCGACTTCCTTTATTTTCATTCTTTGTCTCGTCCTGAAATAAGTTGACACATTGAGGACTTATTTATGAAAGAGACAACCAAGAGAAGGAAAAAACGGACACAACAAGATTACAATTTAGGCTTTAAGTTGGCGGTCGTCGCGCAGGTCGAAAAAGGGGAGATG
>DASWRC010000192.1:0-7079 GCA_036403375.1 Pyrinomonadaceae bacterium | reverse complement strand
ATCAAACATCATTTGCACTAATGCAAACGTCAATTGCTGCAATGCAAACATCAATTGCATCGCAGCAATCAATATTTCAATTGAAGTTTTATGAAAACGCTTTACGACAAAATTTGGGACGCGCACATTGTTCACCAGGAGACGGGCAAGCCGGCGCTGATTTACATTGATTTGCATCTTGTTCACGAAGTTACAAGCCCGCAGGCTTTTGAAGGTTTGCGGCTCGCCGGACGTAAAGTTCGCCGTCCCGAACGGACGTTTTCGACGCTCGACCACGCGATTCCGACCCTCAACCGCAATCTGCCGTTTAACGACCCGATTGCCGCGAAGCAGGTCGAAACCCTGCGCAAAAACACGCGGGAATTCGGCGTGCGGCTTTACGATTTAGACCGCATCGAGCAAGGAATCATCCACGTTTTCGGTCCCGAACAGGGCTTGACGCAGCCCGGGCAGACGATTGTTTGCGGCGATTCGCATACTTCGACGCATGGAGCGTTCGGCGCGCTGGCGTTCGGCATCGGAACGTCGGAAGTCGAGCACGTTCTCGCCACGCAGTGCCTGCCGCAGACAAAATCGAAAAACCTTTTGATAAAGGTTGAAGGCGATTTGCCGTTCGGCGTGACGGCGAAAGACGTAATTTTGGGAATCATCAACGAAATCGGCACCGACGGCGGAACCGGCTACGTTATCGAATACGCGGGCAGCGCGATAAAAAATCTTTCGATGGAAGGCAGAATGACGGTCTGCAATATGTCTATCGAAGGCGGCGCGCGCGCCGGTTTGATTGTGCCCGACGAGGTGACGTTTGAATATTTGAAAGGCAGACCGTTTGCGCCGCAAGGCGAGAATTGGGAAAAGGCGGTTGAATATTGGCAGACCCTGCCGACCGACGCGGGTGCCGCATTCGACAAATCGATTGAAATCAAAGCCGAAGATTTGGAGCCGTTCGTCACCTGGGGAACTTCGCCGGGAATGTCGGTCAAAATATCCGAAACCATTCCCGAACTGTCGGAAGCGAAAGACGAAAACGAACGAAAATCGTTTGAGCGGGCGCTTGCTTACATGGATTTGGAGCCGGCGCAAAAAATCGAAGAAATCGCGATAAACCGCGCGTTCATCGGCTCGTGCACAAATTCGCGCATCGAAGATTTGCGCGCGGCGGCGCGGATTGCAAAAGGCTACAAGGTCAGCAGCAAGGTCAATGCGATGATTGTTCCCGGCTCGATGCAAATCAAGAAACAGGCTGAAAAGGAAGGTTTGGCAAAGATTTTCACGGAAGCCGGTTTTGAATGGCGCGACGCGGGCTGTTCGATGTGTCTGGCGATGAACGAAGATGTTTTGAAAGAAGGCGAACGCTGCGCTTCGACCTCGAACCGCAATTTTGAAGGTCGTCAGGGACGCGGCGGCAGAACGCACCTCGTTTCGCCGTCAATGGCGGCAGCGGCGGCAATCGCCGGACATTTTGTTGATATCCGTAACTGGAAGTTTTATGATTAAGTCACTATTGAACTTTAACTTTTGATGGTGAGGCGAAAATAAAATGAGACGGCTAATTTCTTTCTGGTTATTCCTGGTTTTATGCGTTCTGCAGGGGATTTCGGTTAACGCCCAACCAAATATGAAATCGCCGAAGAAAATTAAAGCGCCGGTCAAAATCAGGAAACTGGTAAAAGGCAAAATCGCCGAAACGCGCACAGTCGATTTCGACGGCGATAAAAAGGCGGATTACATAATTTCTGTTGAGGATAAAACCAAAGGCGAATTAGGCGAGAAATTTTGGATCAATTCGAAATTGGAAATCGTCAAAACCCAAAGCTGGGATTACATCGAGACCGATTTTTTGTGGTTTATCGATTTGGACGGTGATTCGATTCCGGAAATCATCTCGGCGTATGGCTTCGAAGACGGCATCGATTACTCGATTTATAAACAAAATTTTAACGGTCAGGAAGACACGCTTTTGCTGGTTTTCAATCCGGTTATAATTGACGGTTCGCGGGGGAAAAAAACTTACTGGGGTTATCCATGGGACATTTCCGATGTGTTAGTTAAATCCAACGGCGGCAATTTCGAGTTGTTTTGCTCATTTAACCATAAAATCGTGACGGGCGGCGACGACGGCGATAATATCAATGTACCGGAATGGCAAAAAAGGGTTCCGGTAATCCTCTTTTCGGGTAAAACCACCCAACCGCAAATGACCGTCGCAGAGATTGAAACCGGGAAGTGGCTTAACATCCGCGAAATAATTCAAGAGGCACAAAACTGAATGAAAGCATTTACCATACATAGCGGAAGCGCAGTCGCGCTTTACCAGCCGAATATCGATACCGACCAGATTATTCCGAAGCAGTTTTTGAAGCGCATCGAACGCACCGGCTACGGCGAATTTTTGTTTTACGATTGGCGGTTTAACGCGGACGGAACCGAACGCGTCGATTTTATTTTGAACAATCCGAAGTATAAAGACGCTTCCGTTTTGCTTGCCGGGGCAAATTTCGGCTGCGGTTCCTCGCGCGAGCACGCACCGTGGAGCTTGACCGATTACGGTTTCCGGGTCGTTATCGCGCCGAGTTTCGCCGACATTTTTTATAACAATTCATTGAAAAACGGTCTTTTGCCGGTCGTTTTGAGCGAAGAAAAAGTTGCCGAACTCGCTGAAAAATCCCAAACGCCGGAAAATTACGAGTTGACAATCGATTTGGAAAACCAGACGCTTTCCGACGGCGAAGGTTTCGAGGCGAGCTTCGAGATTAACGAATTTCGCAAATACTGCCTGCTGAATGGCTTGGACGACATCGGTTTGACTTTGCAAAACGAATCAAAAATTTCGGAGTACGAAATCCGGCGGGAAAAATCGATGCCGTTTGCCGCGTTTTAGCCGCAAATTTAAAAATTCCCTGTTTGCATTTTTTAATTCGGATAAGTTACCATAAATTCTCGTTAAAGCAAGACTTTTATTAGCCTTAAACCCGAAAATAAGATAGAATTTTAAGGTTTTTAGATTTATTTACTTTCTTCGCGCTTTCTATGGGCTTTTCGACAATAGCAATTCACGCAGGAAATGAACCCGACGCCGCTACCGGCGCGGTCAGCGTGCCGATTTATCAAACGTCAACTTACGCGCAGGACGCGATCGGGCAGCACAAAGGCTTTGAGTATGCGCGCACGCAAAACCCGACTCGCTCCGCGCTGGAAAAAAATATTGCGGCGCTCGAAGGCGCGCGCTTCGGGTTCGCGTTCGCCTCGGGAATGTCGGCGACCGACGCGGTTTTAAAACTCGTCAAGGCTGGCGACCACGTAATTTTGGGCGACAACACATACGGCGGAACTTTCCGCCTTTTTAATCGCGTTTTGTCGAATTACGGTGTTGAGTTCGATTTGGTTGACACGACCGACGCGACGAATCTCGAACAAGCTTTCAAGCCGAACACGAAAATGGTTTTTGTCGAAACGCCGACCAATCCCGTGATGAGCATTACGGATTTGGCTGCCGTCTCGGAGATTGCGCACGCGCGCGGCGCGCGGGTTGTCTGCGACAATACGTTTATGTCGCCGTACCTGCAGCGCCCGATCGAATTCGGCGTTGATATTGTCGTTCATTCGACGACGAAATATTTAAACGGACATTCGGATTCAATCGGCGGGTTCGTCGCTTTAAATGATGAACGGGACGCGGAATGGATTCAGTTCATTCAAAATTCCATCGGCGCGATTCTCTCGCCGATGGATTCGTTTCTAGTCCTGCGCGGCACGAAAACACTCGTCGTGCGGATGGAAGCGCACGATAAAAACGGGCGGCAGGTGGCGAATTTTTTAGCCGAGCATCCGAAAGTTCAAAAAGTATACTATCCCGGGCTTGTCTCGCATCCGCAGCACGAATTGGCGAAGCGGCAGCAGAAAGGTTTCGGCGGAATGGTTGCATTTGAGACGGGTTCGCTTGATAATGCAAAAAAGGTTTTAGAGAGCGTCAAACTTTGCATTTTGGGCGAGAGTTTAGGCGGCGTTGAATCTTTAATTTCGCATCCGGCGAGCATGACGCACGCCTCCGTACCGCAGGAAAAACGAGAACAATTGGGAATCACTGACGGACTTGTGCGCATTTCCGTCGGAATTGAAGATGTCGAAGACATCATTGCAGATTTAGACCAGGCACTTAGTTAGTTCAGAGTTCAGAGTTGAGAGTTCAAGGTCGTTATATTAAAACTCCGAACTCTGAACTCCAAACTCTGAACTCAATAAATTATGTTGATTGTTGAAACACATGCTACGTCCCATATCGGGCGTGTCCGCAAGGGCAATGAGGACAATTATCTTTTGTTGAATATTTCGGGCGCGAAAGCGTGGACGAGTTCGCAGGACCCGGAAGAATTTGTTATCGAATCACAGCGATTTGAGGTCGACGACAGCGGAATTGTTTTAGCCGTTTCCGACGGTATGGGCGGCGCGTTAGCAGGTGAAGTAGCAAGTCAAATGGCGGTCGAAACCGTCAGCCGCAAATTTTTGGACGACGACCCGGACAGAACGATTTCGCCGGGCGAACTCAACAATACTTTAATCGGAAATCTTTACGAAGCAACGCTTTACGCTAATCATCTAATTCACCAGCAGGGACGCTCAGACCCGCAGTATCAAGGAATGGGCGCGACTTTTACGGGCATCGGCATCACGCCCGAAGCCGTCGATTTAATTCAAATCGGCGACAGCCGCGCGTATCTCGTTCGCAGCAACAACATCTATCAAATCACGAAAGACCAATCGCTCGTTCAGCAATTAATCGACGCCAATCAGATTTCGCCCGAAGAAGCCGAAACGCACGCACTGAAAAACGTAATCCTGCAGGCACTCGGCGCACAGAGCGAGATTTTTCCGGTTTCCGCGCGCCTGATGCCGAATAACAACGACATCATCCTGCTGTGCAGCGACGGTTTGTCAAACAAGATCGGCGGCGTCGAGATGCAGCGAATCGTGCTCGAAAATTTCGACCATCTCGAAATGGCGTGCGTCGAGCTGGTCAAAAAAGCCAACGAAAACGGCGGCGAAGACAATATTACCGTGATTTTAGCCAAAATTGCGGGCGACGGTCTGCCCGACCCGACCGAAGGCGAAGTTCGCCTTGAACTACTTAATATAGGAAACATTCACGACACGGCAGACCAGGACACGGCTGAAATCATTTAAGTTAAAAATTAAAAAAGCGAAATAATCGAAAAGCGTCTGACTACTTTGGAAGTATCACAGTCAGACGCTTTTTTAACTTTTAACTTTTAACTTTTAGCTTTTAGCTTTTAACTTTTAGCTTTTAGCTTTCTTCCTTTCTCCATTCCGGCAATTCCTTCTCGCCTGAAAATTTGCGAACGTAAATCGAAGAGCCTTTAACATGCACGACTTCGACTTTTTCGCCTTCACTCAATGAAGTTTCCTCGTCAATCGGAAACGCCGTCCAGGTCGAGCCGAAAACCTTGACCGCCGCCTCGTGCAATGCGCCTTTGCTGGCGGTGCAAACCGTGCCGATTTGCCCGGGAAGCGCGTCGACGCCGGTTTTTATACTGTCCTCGTCCGAGTGCGAAAAGTAATTTAAAAAAATCGTCCGTGACATCGCCGTCAATACGACCGAAACAACCGCAAAAGCTAGGAATTGCCAGCCGAAACCGAAGCCTAAAAATCCGACCAAAGCGGCGATAAGCGCGCCGAGACCGAACCAGAGAAGGACAAAACCGAGCGTAAAAATCTCGGCAATGATGAGCCCGACGCCCAAAACCACCCATAAAATCCAAGCCAGTTGTTCCATTTTTCCGCGCGAAATGCTCGTCCTGCCAAAATCATAACACAAGCCATCGATTTTAGTTATTTTTTCTGACGCGCCCCGACTTTGCCGTATGCGAATTTTGAGTTTGGTTTTCGGTTATGCTAATCTCTTAATTCGCGGGCTTGGGTGGCGGAATAGGTAGACGCACAGGACTTAAAATCCTGTGTCCTTCGGGGCGTGCGGGTTCGATTCCCGCCCTAAGCACCATTTTAGAATCAATAAGTTAAGGGCATCCGTAAAGATGCCCTTTTTCTTTATTTCTCCCCTTTGTGTGCCAATTTTGTGTCAAGCCTTCAAAATGTGCCGTTTTTGCGAAATAACATCGTTTCGAGATGCGCGGCGGCTTCGCGGCTTGCATCCTTAGCAAAACGTGCTCATAAACGTCTCATGTCAAAGAAATTGCTGAATGTCCAAACTTGCAGTCGTTCGCGGCTGGCACGCGGCTTGCGATTAATATTACGGTTTTATTTGGGGAAAATATGTTGAGATTAAAAAATTTATTGCTTTCATTGATTGTCTTTGCGTTTATTTTTTCAGCTAATGTCTTTGCGCAGTCGAGCGCCGACCGAACAGTTATCGCCGAAGCGGAAAAATATTCGAAAGACAAATTCGATTTTGTTGTCAGCTCGCCGAAAGGCGCGCGGGCTTACGGCGTCAAAAAGCCGAGCGTTGAGATGCTCGCGGCGATTGACAAAGGCTTGACCGACCTGTTTGCCGTCGCCCGAAAAAACGGCTATAACCGGCGGCTTAATTATTCCGACTACGTGATTTTTATCGCCAATCCCGACCGTTTGAAAGATTACGAAGGAAAATATTCGCCCGATTTTGCAATCGGCGCAGCACAGTATGCGGGGACAATTGTCGATAAAGGCGGTTATATGTACGTTGCCGGGATGGTCATCGGTTATAATCCGTGCGCCTTTTTAATCGGCGAGCATACAAAGGATTTTAACCGCGCTTCAGACGTTGTGCGTTACGAAGGCGAGCACATCGTGCTTTTTCACAACGACCGCCGCCGCTATAACGAAACAATGGACCACAGCAAAGGCGGCGCGCATCCGATTCTGCAATAATTAAAGGTTAAAAGGGAAAAAGGGAAAAGGGGGAAAAGTTTGGTTAATTATATACATTGTCTCGTCCTGAAATAAGTTGACACATTGAGGACTTATTTATGAAAGAGACAACCAAGAGAAGGAAAAAACGGACACAACAAGATTACAATTTAGGCTTTAAGTTGGCGGTCGTCGCGCAGGTCGAAAAAGGGGAGATG
>DASWRC010000191.1:0-4594 GCA_036403375.1 Pyrinomonadaceae bacterium | reverse complement strand
AGGAAGCGACGGCGACAGAGCTCGCGCAACGTCACGAACATATTGAATCGCTTCGCCGTTTTGATCGACTCCGAAGACTTTGCAGCCGCTTTTGAGAAAGTAGATTAGATTGCGTCCCGCACCGCATCCGGCGTCGAGGATATTCATCCGGTCGGTGAATCGATTCTTTAGTATCTGATCAAATAGATAAATATCTATATCGCCGAATATTTGGTGTGCGCTCATCACTTATAAAATTTAAGCATTCTTTTCTAAAAAGTATCAAATGGGCTTAGATTGACGTCTTATCCATTTTACGACCTGTTCCGCGGTTTTGTCCGCCCCAATTTCCGAGGTGTCCAGCAGACTCATTCGGGGTTTTGTATTTTCAGCGTTATTTTTCAACCAGTTGTTGAAAGCAAGATGTTCTTCAATGTATTCATCGCGGAAGGAGCCGCGCCACGCCGGGCGCGCTCGAAGGCGCGCAGCGAGCAATTCATCATCGCAAACGAGTGCCAGGTAATGAATATTTGAAAAATACCGCCGCTCAATGCACTGTTCGAATTGTTCCGGCACGGCGCAGCCGCACAAAACAACGGGTTTTCCCGCCTGCGAGATATTCTTGCAGACGCGCAGCCACAGCTCTCGATAATTTTGGTAATTGGTTTCCGGCTGATTGAACTCGTCGCGCCAGAGAATATCGCTTTCCATCACGACAATATCTTTTAATTTATCAACCAGGGCGAGCGACGCGGTTGATTTTCCGGCGCCGCTCGCACCCGTCAAAATAAAGAGCGGTAATCGAACAAACTTGTGCCGGTGCCCGCAAACCGGGCAAACGACATAAGCACTCGTCGCATCGATTTCTTTATCGGCGCGATATTCTCCGCAACCGGGACAAACGTTAAACATATTTTCCTTAAAAACTTAGATTTTCGATTATCTCATCACCCGGCGGCTTTAAGATTGAAAATATAATCAAACTCCGGGTTTCTGAAAGCCAGCGTCCGATTTTGGTCATCTTCAAAGTAGTTTTTAGGATACCTTAAAATTTGAAACATCCTTAACCCACAAACAAGAAAAGGGCATCTGCTAAAGATGCCCCAAACTATTGAATCTATTGTTGGAGATGAGGTGAATCGAACCCCTGATCGGCTACGGACACGCTTCGAAAACGTCAAATTTATTTTGCTCGATTACTTACGCAAAAAAATCTTATCATTCTTTGCTTGTCTGCTCCGCTCTCCTCTTGATTCACATAATTTATGGAACAAAAGCATTTGGAACCGGAAGATCGCCCGAACTTCCGAACGTGACTATGCCAACGCCCGACGTTGTCTGATTCATATACCAGGTATTGTTTGAAGGACGGAATACCGCCGAATCAAATTTGCCGTCGCCGTCGTAATCGCCGGGCACGGGAATATCAACCGCCTGTCCCCAGATGAAGGAGAAGTACGAATTGTCCTCGCTTCTTTGAACGAACCATTCGCCGGTCGAAGGGCGAAACACGGCAATATCCGCTTTACCGTCGCCCGTATAATCGCCCTGTACCGGCTTATCCGTGCCAACGCCGAATCTAAAGACGCGGAACTGGCTGTCTGACGAACGCAGGTACCACCATGAGCCGTCCGACGGGCGAAAGATAGCAATGTCCGATTTGCCGTCGCCGTCGTAATCCGCCGTGACCGGCTTGTCTTCCGGCGCGCCGAAGGCGACGATCGATGTGCCGCTGCCGCCTGAATTTAATATAAACCACGTTCCCGATGATGGGCGATAAACAGCCGCGTCGGTGCGTCCGTCGCCGTCATAATCAGCCGGCGCGGCGACATCGCCCGAAGTGCCGAACGGGAATGAGAAAAACGAGTTATCTTCCGAGCGTTGAACGAACCAGATTCCGTCGCGGAAGACGGCAATGTCCGATTTCCCGTCGCCGGTGAAATCGCCGGGTGTGATTTTATCCGTTCCGATGCCGAAACGAAAAACCCTGAACTGCGCGCTTGACGATTGGAGATACCACCAACTTCCATCCGCCGGACGAAAAATTCCGATGTCTGTCTTCAAATCGCCGTCAAAATCGAACGCTGCGCTGCGGCGGCGCGCAATGTAGCGGACAAATTCCATCGACGATTTCTGATTCGACGCGTCCGGATAAACGGCGCGGGCGCGCAGGAAACCGTTCGATTTAAAGACGCCGTCGAGCTCCCAATTAGTGCCGGCGGCATCGGGCGTGCCTTCGCCGAGCAGAGAATAATTGACGCCGTCAGCCGACCATTCAAAAAATACGCGGTGCGCCTGCGGCAGACTAAAAAGCCCCTGCCAGACAGCGGCACCGCCCGTTAGCGTCAGATTTTGCAGTGAACCGTCACTGGAAAATATAATTTTGGCGACACCGGTTCGGCTCGCCCCGCTGACGGTCGTCAGGTTGCCGCCGACCATGGTTTTTCCGTCGGGCTGGATCAGAATTACCAACGGCGTGCCGCTGCCGAGGTTCGGGCTGAAAGCCGTCGCCACCGCGCCGTTGCTCGCGCCGACTTTGACCAGCCGCGCCCAAGCCTGCCCGTTAAAAGTCGTAAACTGCCCGCCGATAGTCAACCTGCCGCCTGATTCCTCGGCAAACGCGGTGACCGCATGGCTGGCAGTCGCGGTAAAAGCGGTATCAACCGCGCCCTCCGCATCCAACCGCACGATGTTTTGTTTGGCGATGCCGCGGACGTTGTTAAAATTGCCGCCGACAAGGATTTTGCCGTCCTGCTGAAGGAAGATTCTGGTGAGCGAAGTAACGCTTGGCAGAGTGTTCGAAAAAGTCGGCGTAAAGCCTGTATCGAGCGAACTGCCGTCGTCCATGATTCTCGCGAGCAGCGGGCGGCTTTGATTGTTGACGGTCGAAAATGTACCGCGAATAATGAGCTTGCCGTCGGTTTGCAGAAGCATCTCGTCGATGTCGCCGCCATTGACGACGACGTCAAACAAAAAGTCGAGCGTGCCGTCGGCATTTAATCGCGCGATATGGGTGACCACGAAGCCGTTGACCTGCGTGATCGAACCGCCGATGATGATTTTGCCGTCCCGCTGCAGGACGATGGCATTGACGCTCCCGACAATCGTCGGGTTAAAAGTCGTATCGCGTGATCCGTCCGCATTAAACCGCGCCAGACTCGCCTGATTCGTCTGCCCGACGGTGTTAAACGTGCCGCCCGCGATTATTTTCCCGTCCGTCTGCCGCGCAATCGCCTGCAGCACCCCGACGCCGATCTGCGGATCGGCAAACGTCGTATCGAGCGTGCCGTTCGGATTGAGCCGCGCGAGGCGCCCGCGCGGCGCGCCGTTAACGGTCGTAAATTGACCGCCGATGAGAATTTTGTCGTCCGGCTGCGAGATCATCGAAGTGACGGCAAAACCCGCTACTGTGTCGGGATTAAATTCCGTTTCGAGCGAGCCGTCGCGGTAAACGCGCGCGAGGCGGTTACGCGGCTGCCCGTTGACGCTCGTGAAAAACCCGCCGAAAACGATTTTGCCGTCAGACTGGACGGCGACCGAATAAACTTCGGTGTTCGGGCTCGGCGTAAAAGTCGTGTCGAGCGCGCCGTCGAAATTAAACCGCGCCAGATTCGGGCGCGCCGTGCCGCCGACGTTCGTAAATGCGCCGCCCGCGATAAACTTGCCGTCGGGCTGCACGGCGAGTGTCCAGACGATGTTGTTGACATTCGGGTTGAAGGTCGGATCGAGCGTCCCGTCCGAATTGAGGCGCGCCAGGCGATTGCGCGCGATCCCGTTGACGACGCCGAACTCGCCGCCGACCAGTATTTTACCGTCCGGCTGAAGCTCGACTGCCCGCACCGTGAAATTCACCGAAGCGGTAAACGTCGGATCGAGCGTCCCGTCCGGGTTCAAGCGCGCGATGCGGTTGCGCGTCTGCCCGGCAACGCTGGTGAAAAGTCCGCCGATGATGATTTTGCCGTCCGGCTGCCGAACGGCGCTTTCGATCGTGTCGTTCGCATTCGGATTAAAGGACTGGTCGATCGTGCCGTCGGCGTTCTGCCGCGAAATGCGGTTGCGCGTCACGCTGCCGACCAGTGTAAAATTGCCGACCATAATGAATTTTCCGTCCGGCAGGACAATGAATGCGCGCACCGCGCCGTTCGGCGAGGTAAAAACCGCGTCGGGCGTGCCGTCCGCATTGAGCTGCGCGAAATTCGTGCGGGACTCGCCGCCGACCGTCGAGAACGTGCCGGCGATTAAAACCTTCTGCAGCGTCGGTAATGGCGCAATGGCGGTGATGTTCCCGTTGACGTCGGGGTTGAACGCCGGGTCCACGATGCCGGTCGGATAAATCCGCGCCAGACGATTGCGCGGCACGCCGCCGACGCTCGTGAAACCGCCGCCGGCGAGAATAAAGCCGTTCGAGGCAATCGCGACTTTTTGCACCACGGCATTGGCGTCCGGGTTAAACGCATCGTTTGCCGATGTCTGCGCGCAAAGCGTCGATGCCGTCGCCAGAAAAATAATAAACAACAATATTTTTTTCATATTTTTTTCTCCATTTACCAAAAACCGAAAATTCTTTTACCGGGCATAAAACTCTATTCCGGAAATTGCTTTAATCCGGCTCGAA
>DASWRC010000190.1:0-11306 GCA_036403375.1 Pyrinomonadaceae bacterium | reverse complement strand
AAATCTGCGCTGGACGGATGCAAAAACAGAGAAAACAAAAATTTCGGCAGCCGGAAAAAGCACGATTAACGGCAAAGCGGCGAACGCCGTTGCTTTAACGACCGCGAAAGGCGTGCAAATCAAACTTTATTTCGACGCGGCGACAAATCTTCTGCTGCGCGAAGAAATTCCTGCCGGAGAGACGGTTAAAGTTATTGATTACGGCGATTATCGTAAAGTCGGCAGCGTTCTCGAAGCCTTTTCAATCGTCTCGAAAATCGGCGATGAAACTTACGAAATCGAGTTAACGGAAGTAAAACACAATCCGCAGATTGCGAAATCCGCGTTTGATTTTCCGCGAATTTCCGACGAGCCTTTGCCCGACATCAAAATCTTGTTGGACGAAGTTCGCGCGAACGCCGACAGAATCGACGCGCTGCTCGAAAATTACAGCTACAAGCAAACCGTCATTGACCGCGAAATCGACAAAGCGGGAAATCTGGTGGAAAAAGATTCGCAAACCGTTCTTTTGAGTTTTTATAAAGGCTCTCGCATTCGCCGCCTGATAGAGAAAAACGGCAAGCCGCTTGCGCCTTCCGAGCAGGAAAAAGAAGACAAAACGGTCGAAAAACAGGTCGCCGACATCGAGGAAAAAATCGCCAAAAAAGAAAAGCGTGAAGCTAATAATTCGGCGCAGACGCCGGACGAAGAAAACCGGCGCATCACGCTTTCCGACGCGCTGAAAGGTTCGCTGCTCGTCAATCCGCGGCGCGAGCGGTTTCGCGGGCGCGATGTCGTGGTTTTCGATTACGAGCCGAACCCGGAATTTAAAGCGCAAACGCGGCTCGAAAAACTTTTCGCGGTCTGCAACGGCGCGGTCTGGGTTGATGTTAAGAGCAAACAGGTTGTCAGGCTCGAAGCTTTTCTGACGCAATCGGCGGGCAATTTTATCGGCAAAGTAAAACGCGGCGCGTCGTTCAGCCTGGAAAACGAGCTTGTCAACGAAGAAATCTGGCTGCCGTCGCGCGCCGACGTGAATCTTTCGGTCAAGATTCTGTTTGCCGGAATAAATATCAACAATCTCATCAAATACGGCGATTACAGCAAATCGAGAGTCGAAGTCAAAGACGCCAAAGTCGACGACCCGCAAAAGCCGTAAGTTTATTGATTGACAGGCAAACGAGTGATGCCTTTGACATCGAATTTGACGGTATAGTTTTCGGGAATCTTTGGCACGAGAAGCCATAAATCATACTGGCTCAGAGCGCGGCACGGTTCACGCGGCTCGATATATCTGATTTTTACGCGATAGTGTTTTTCCGTATCGTCCTTCCATAAAATCGAGAATAAATTGCTTTCTGGTAGTTAATGGTAGATATTCTTAATTAGCACTCAGCTCCGCTAACTAAAATACTTATGAAAATTGACGATGTTGACGGTTTAACCCGCTCAGGTTATTGGAATAATGTTCGCGCTTATTATAATTATGCCGGAACGCCGGAAGCTCCATATTTGATATTGAATTTTGAACTGGAAACCTCCGCCTATCAGCCGGTGTCCGTGCTGCCGGACTCGTTAAATTCGCTTTCTGCAGCGGGTATTCCGCCCTGGCAGCAGAATGCTCTTGATGATAAGGAAAAATTTACCGCGATTGGCTTTCAGCTTGACCGAAATTACGACCGCCTGGATATCCCCGGAATTTCGGGACAAGGCATTTCGATATTTTTAACCGACGCCTTGCTCAAAAGCGAGAAAATTCCGCTTTCTCACGGTGATTTTCAAAGCTTTCGTAATTTCGTCGCGGATTGTCTGGTTTATGTGACAAGACGTGCCGGCGAATGGGACGGCGGCGGTCAGCCGGCGTGCCGTTTGGAGATTCCATTTTCCCTTGACGACGTCTCCGGATCTGATATTACCGGGCTTTCACTGACACTTTCGTTCGAGGCACAAGAGCCGCCGACGATTTCGCCGCCGCCGGAAGAGCCGGTGACGAAATTTGAGTGCGACATTGAGGATTTAACCGTTTCGCTGCGAAAAACGGGAGATTTTGTCGCAAGTTTTGAAAATATTTTCTTCAATAAAGATTGGCAGATGCGCATCGCTAAAAGCGCGTTAGCCGGGAATCCGCCTGACAAAAAACAATCCGCTGAAATCTGGGCGGTCAGAATGGGCAAAAAGCCGGACACCGGTTTTTATTACGAAATCCAAAATCAGGCTTCTCACTACGCGCCCCGCCCGATTGCCGAAACCATTAAATCGGCGACTGTTTCCATAAATAAATATGTCGCCGGTGAACGTTCCTCGTTCGCCGATAAAGTGTTGATGACCTTTACCGACGTTGATTTGAACGACCTGGCAAAGATGGCATTTTCGGTGATTGACTCGTTTTTTTCGGCGCGCTCGGCGACCTCGATTTCCAAAATCGATTCGCTTTTATCCGGCGAGTCTGAAACTGACGGTTACCTGTTTAGATTTTGGGAGCATAAGCGAATGCTCGCCCGGGCAGTCGCCGAAACGGTGATACCGATTTTCAATTCAGGCGCGAGCGATGAAATCAGCCTGGTCGCGGCGCGCGAAAAACTTCGCCGGTCGCTGCTTACTCATCTGAGCAATGCTTTCATTTCAAGCTGCGCGACCGTTTTCAGCGTGTCGAATGTTTCGATTGACAGGCTGAAAACCGGAGAAATTTTGCCGGGGCGTTTTTACGGGCAATTTCAGAAATACGAAGCGCCGTCCGCCGAACTTGAAGAGAGCGCGCAGGCGGCGGCTGAGACACCGGGGCGTGATTATTCACTGTCCGCCGGAAAGATTCAATATTTCAAATCCGGGGACGAACAAACCGGCGGCTGGCGGCTGCCGTTTCTTTTCTCGTCCGGAAATGCCGGGCAGCAGTCGGCGGTCGCGCTGCCGCTTGCCTACACGCTCACTCATTTGGAGCTGGACGTTGTCAAAGAGTCGAACATTCAAAATTACGACGGACAAAGCACATGGCTTCAGTTTACGGGCAAGCCGCTTATTACGCAGGTTGGTAATATCGAGTTTCCCGTAATCCTGCCTGCCGTACCGGCTCCGCCGCATATGATTGCGCAATCGGCAGACTCCAGTGCGGCTAAAGTCGAAGCCTCGACCGCCGCGCCGTTCGAACTAACCTTCTGGGATTATTCGCTGAGCTACGACAGCGTGTTTTCGGCACAGAATTCGCTCACGGTATCTATTACGCTTAACAATCAGAAGACTTCAGTCTATTCAAGAAACGAAGCGCATCCGCTGTTTGCCCCGTTAGTCCAATTTGTAACCGTCTGTGATGATATTTATACTGACCTCGAAAAACAGGTCGGCGAGCTTAATGATTCGAGTAAGGTAACTGACCCGGAGGTTGAAAATGCGATAACTGCTTTAGATGCCTTTGAGAAAATCTTCGGAGAGCTTGCCGCTGCTTACGGGCAATGGGCAATTTCTTTGAAAGAAATGACTTCGAGCAGCGAGCTGTCACCCGAAACCGGTTCCTTCGACATTGTTTTGAAATCGGGCGTGCACGCAAACGCACGCATTGACGTGATTAGCCGAATCTCAGATTCGGCACCGACGCCGGTTATTGAAATTGAAAACTATACCCGCAGAGAAGCGCCGGATAAACCGGATTATGCGCTGGTTTCGTATAATTACGTTTTGTCTGAGTCGCCTCAACCGGCTGATGACGGCAAAAACGAATCTCTTACGTATCTTTCATATGAAAACGCTTTAAGTATCTCCAGACATATAATTCTTCTGAAAGGCTTGAACATTTTCACTGCTCAAAACGCTCTCGGGCAAATTCAGATTTTTAGAAATGCCCGAACAAACGAAGCCGCGACAATCGACGATTCCTTTAAGCTTTTCTCGCCGCCGGCAAGGTTTCACGAACCGATTATTCCTTCGCTCAAGTTTAGTGATTTCGACCTGAGCGCGATTCAGGTAAGCGGCGCAACGCTGGAAAACTATCTCGACGGCTTTTTTTCTTCCTTGCTGAAAGAAGCTGACGGAATTCCGCTTTCGCTTAAAATGACGGTTTCATTTTCCTATAAACCGCTGCCTTCGGAGGATGACGGCGCGCTTGCTGTTCTGCCGGTTACAATTTTGCCGCCGGTGAAAGTAGTTCCGCAAAGAGGCGCTCCGTTGTCGATAGTCGCGGCGCTTGCCAGGCAAATAACGGATTGGACGAAATCAGTGAATCCGGTGCTTGATTCCTCGTCGCAATACAACATCCGTCTTGAAGTTTTCGGCGAAGAACCCGGGCATCCGTCTTTGCTGGCTATCGACAATGTATTTATTAAGACAGCTAAAATAATAGAAGCGAGCTAAAAAATTAAGCCCCGGTGAATACTTTTCTATTTGCCGTCGATAATTAGTTCCGGCGAATTAATCGCCTTACCGACGAGCACAATAAAGCCCCGATATTATCGGGGCTTAGAGAAAATCTTGATGGCGGAGAGGACAGGAGTCGAACCTGCATGTCCTTTCGGACGACAGTTTTCAAGACTGCTGCACTACCATTATGCGACCTCTCCGCAAACTAATGGCGAATTGAAAATATAGCGCAAAATCGAAAGATAAATCAACCGGCTCGCGGAATTTTATTTTCCTTCAAATTGTTTGGTTAGTTCCTGACGGACGAGTTCGACGCCGCTTAAGCCGTGCGCTTTAACGGTGATTAGTCCTTCGCGGTTGATGACAATGTGCATCGGAAAGCCGATATTCAAAGAACCGTCGGTCGCCGCTTCGCCGAAGCTGCCGAGCATAATCGCGGCGGAATCGGGAACAATCCGGTATTTGAACGGGTTCTTTTTGACAAAATTGTTGATGTCGTTTTTACTGCTTGACGAAAGTCCGATAAAAACCACGTCCCTGCCCGCGAATTCGTCAACAATCTCGTTGAGCTTCGGGATTTCCTGCGCACACGGCGGGCAGCCGACAAACCATAAATTATAGACGACGATTTTCCCGCGCAAATCCTGCGTGTTGACGGTTTTTCCGTCAATCGCCGTAAATTTCATCGGCGGCGCGGGAAATTTACCAACCAGCCGGTAATCCTGCGCAAAAACGCACGTGCCGGAAACGAGTGTCAGACACAGGGAAAGTATTAGATTTTTCATAATGTTCTCTCTATTTATTGCGAAAGCCGAAGTTTGTCGAGAATAAAAGAGTAACGGGGCGAAAAATCCATTTTTAAAACAAAAAAATGCTTCTCGATTCAGGAATGCGAATCGAGAAGCCAAAAATTGAAAAGCTTATTTTTTTACTCGGCTTTGGCTTTGCCGTCTGTCAAAAGTCGATTGATTTGCGTGTTTAATTTCTCGGTTTTGTCCCAGCCATTTGTTTTCATTTCGATTTCGCCGTTTTGATTAACCAGAAAATATGCCGGGTAACCCATCGTAATATTTCCAGCCGGGTCGCGGTCGGCATATTTCATTAAAACCCCGAAACTGCTCGGAATGATGTTGAAATTAAACGGTTTCGCTTTCAGAAAGCTTTCAACGCGCGTCGGGTTATCGGTCGTGAGCCCGAGAAAAACGACATCTTTGCCTTTATAACTCGTTGCCATTCGATTCAGTTTCGGAATTTCGCTGTCACAAATCGGACATCTGGTATTCCAGAAAGTAATCAGCACGACTTTTCCCTTCAGTGAATCGAGCTCGACGGTTTGACCGTCGAGCGCGGCGGCTGAAAAATTTTCCGCCGGCTGTTTTTGCGCAAAACCGGCGAATGAAACGCACAGGACGAACGCGAGACACAAGAGTATTCTTGAAATTTTCATAAATTTAGACTGCAAATTAGAGAATCGGATGTGTTGAACAATTGCCAACACTATTTAAATTAAATTGTTATATCGGGTGTAATTCCTAAAATTTCGGGGGAAAATTTTAGAAGGCAGATATGGTAAAATGGTTGTATGTTACTTGAATCGCTCGAAGCCGAAAATTTCCGCAATCTCAACGGCAAAATCCTTTGCGGAAAAGGCTTAAACATCATTGTCGGCGAAAACGGACAAGGCAAAACCAACTGGCTCGAAGCGATTTATCTGCTAGCCACAACCAAATCCTTTAAAACTGCCAAACTAACTGAAACTATTTGTTTCGGCGAGGAACTCGCCATCGTCAGGGGGACTGTAAAACAGAGTGCCGAAATTCGGCATAATTTGCAAGTCTTCCTGCAGGGAAACACGAAAACTTTATCGATCAACAACAAAAAGGAAACAATTAACCGCTATTTGGGCGAGCTTCACGCGGTCATTTTCAATTCGGACGAGCTTGAAATAGTGCGCGGAACGCCCGAGGCGCGCCGCAAATTTCTCGACGGCGGAATCGTTTCGATTTACCCGCCGTTTATTCAGACTTTGACGGATTACAACCGCGTTATCCGGCAGAAAAACTCGCTTCTTGCGTCGGCGCAGGACAACGGATTTTCGGTCGAAAGGGTGGCGGAACTGCTCGAACCGTGGAACGAGCAGTTAATCGGACTGGCGACGCGGATTCATAAAGCGCGGCTTCGTTATGTCGAACGATTGAACGAAGTTTTGGAGAAAAAACTTTTTGGCAGGGAAGAAGTTACAATCCGCTACGCTTCGTCGCTCGAAGGCAAAGGCGATTTAGCGGATTACGCCGCGCTTCTGGAAGAAAGATTAAAGCTCCGGGTGCAGGCTGAATTGGTTTCGGGACACGCCCTGCTCGGCACGCACCGCGACGATTTGGACATTCTTTTCGACGGGCATGATTTGCGCAAATACGGCTCAAGCGGGCAGCAGCGAAGCGCGTTGTTAATTTTACAGCTCGCGACCGTCTCGGTTTTTTTCGAGCAAAATCAGGAATATCCGCTTTTCCTGCTCGACGACATCGACGCCGAACTCGATTACAAACGCATCGGTCAGCTGCTCGAATTTTTGAGCGACAAAACGCAGACTTTCGTGACGACCTCGAAAGAAAGTTTTATCGAGAAATTCGGCTCAGCGGCGGAGATATTTACCATCGAAAACGGATTAGTCGGAGCAAATTTATAAAATTGTGTGACAATCCGTCAGCATATTTTTTTACTTACCCCAAGCAACAAGATTCGTTGAGACGTTTTCTTCAAAAACAGCATCTAAATATTACATTATTTAACTTTTATAAACTGTCAAAATCGGCAAAAAAATGTTACAATATAGGTTATTTTAGACACCTAAATTTTAAATAGAGGAATAACAAAATTGGCTAAAGCAAAAACAGATTACGGAGCAGATTCAATCACGGTTCTGGAAGGACGCGATGCGGTGCGGAAACGTCCCGCGATGTATATCGGTTCGACCAGCGAAATCGGGCTTCATCACCTTGTTTACGAAGTTGTTGACAATTCGGTTGACGAAGCTCTCGCGGGCTACTGCGACACGATTGAAGTCACCATTCATATTGACGATTCGATTACGGTAATAGATAACGGGCGCGGTATTCCGACCGACATTCACAAACAGGAAGGTCGTTCGGCGGCGGAGGTCGTGATGACGATTCTGCACGCCGGCGGAAAGTTTGACTCGAATTCCTATAAAGTTTCCGGCGGTCTGCACGGCGTCGGCGTTTCCTGCGTCAATTTCCTGAGCGAATGGCTCAAGCTGGAAATCTGGCGCGACGGTAAAACGCACGAACAGGAATACACGCGCGGAATTCCCAATGCGCCGCTCAAACAAACCGGAACGACCGCGAAACGCGGCACGAAAATCACTTTCAAACCGGACGGCGAGATTTTTGAAACGCTGGTTTACAGTTTTGAAAAACTTTCGGAACGTCTGCGCGAGAAAGCGTTTTTGAACAAAGGCATCCGCATTTTTATCAAAGACGAGCGCGATGAAGGCGAAAAATCGCACGAGTTTTATTACAAAGGCGGGATTGCCGAGTTCGTCAAGCACCTGAACAAAAACAAATCGCCGCTGCATGACGAGCCGCTCTATTTCGAGCAGATTGCGGACGATCTTTCGATTGAAATCTCGATGCAGTACAACGATTCGTACGACGAAAAGATTTTCTCGTTCGCGAACAACATCAACACGGTTGACGGCGGAACGCATCTTTCGGGTTTTCGCGGCGCGATTACGCGCACGATTAACGCTTATGCGGAAAGCTCGGGCTTGCTGAAGAATTCAAAAACACAGCTCACCGGCGACGACGTGCGCGAAGGTTTGGTCGCGGTGATTTCGGTGAAAATTCCGCAGCCGCAGTTTGAAGGACAGACGAAAGGGAAATTAAACTCGCCCGTCAAAGGTCCGGTCGAATCGTTTCTGAACGAAAAGCTCGGCGAATTTTTCGAAGAGAATCCGTCTGTGGCGAAGAAAATCGTCGGAAAGGCGGTTGATGCCGCCCGCGCCCGGGATGCGGCGCGTAAGGCACGCGAAATCGTCCGCAAGAGCGCACTGGGAACTTCGACCCTGCCCGGAAAATTGGCGGACTGCCAGGAAAAAGACCCGACGCTTTCGGAATTGTACCTGGTCGAAGGCGATTCGGCGGGCGGTTCGGCAAAGCAGGGGCGCGATCGAAAAAATCAGGCGGTTCTGCCGCTGAAAGGTAAAATCCTGAACGTCGAGAAAGCGCGTTTCGATAAAATGCTCGGTCACGGCGAAATCAAGGCTTTGATTACGGCGCTCGGAACCGGCATCGGCAAGGACGATTTCGATGTCGAAAAACTTCGCTATCACAAAATATGCCTGATGACGGACGCCGACGTTGACGGCTCGCACATTCGCACTTTGCTGCTGACGTTTTTCTATCGTCAGATGCCGGTGCTTGTCGAGAAAGGCTACGTTTACATCGCCCAGCCGCCGCTCTACAAGGTCAAACGCGGCAAAAAGGAAGAATACATCAAGGACGAAAAACAGATGTTTCGTTTTATGATGAAGCAGGCGACCGACGATTTGGTGGTCAAATCGAAAGACCGCACGGTTGAAGGACGCGAGCTCGCGAAAAATCTTGAACGAATCGTCGAATATCAGAATTATTTTTCGCGGTTCGTCCGGCGGCTGAATAATGACCCGAAACTTCTTAATGCCTTGATTGACGGTTTCGTGGCGGTTCTGGCAAGCAGCAGCATTAAGCTTCGCAAGATTTTCGATTCGGAAGATTTAATGGCGCAGGTCGAAGGACGAGTTTCCGAAGCCGGATACAAAACCGACTTATTGAACGACGAGGAACACGGGCTTTCGGAAATTCAGGTTTCTTTTCCGAACGGGACATCGCTGCTTTTCGACTGGAATATGGCGAGCTATGTGGAGTTTCAAAAACTTCTGGAACTCAAAAAAGTTCTCGAAAACGATTTTCCCGCGCCGTTCGGCTTGGGCGAAAACGGCAAATCGGAAACGATCAAATCGCGTGACGAGTTGCTCGAAAAAATCATGAACGCGGCGAAGAAAGATTTGTCGATTCAGCGCTACAAAGGATTGGGCGAAATGAACCCCGAACAGCTCTGGGAAACGACGATGGACCCGGAAAAACGCACGCTGCTTCAGGTTCAAATTGAAGACGTCGTCGAAACCGACCAGATTTTCACCGTCCTGATGGGCGACCAGGTCGAACCGCGCCGGAAATTTATCGAAGATAACGCGCTCGACGTGAAAAACTTGGACGTTTAATTTGAAAAACAGGCGAAAGCAAACAGCTTTCGCCTGTTTTATAGTTTTGAGGTTTTAGAATTATGAATTGGGCTGAAGTTGTCGCGCATCCGAGTCTGAAAGATTTGCCGTTTAAGATCGAACTTAACGAATACGGGCAAATTGTTATGAACCCAGTCAAAATAAATCATTCGTTTTACCGGAGTAGAATAACGACGATACTGCAAAATACGCGGCAAGACGGGGTAAGTTTGGTTGAATGTGCGGTTTGGACACGAAAGGGAACAAAATGCGCTGATGCGGCGTGGGTTTCGACTGAGCGTTTTGAGCAAATTCAAAACAAAACCGAAGCGCAAATCGCGCCGGAAGTATGTGTTGAAGTAACTTCAATCAGCAACACGGAAAAGGAAATGCGTCAGAAGCGAAAACTTTATTTCGAGCAGGGCGCAAAAGAGGTTTGGCTTTGCGATGATTACGGAACTATAAAATTTTATGACGAAAGCGGCGAACTGGAACAGTCAAAAATGTTTCCGGATTTTCCTCACAAAATCAGTTACAAATGATGGCGGTTGTTCGGCTAAATACAGAACAAATCACCGATTGGGCTTCTTTTCATCTAGTATGCGAAGAAGCCTTTGGTTTTCCCAACTTTTACGGCAGAAATATGGACGCGTGGATTGATTGTATGAGTTCGGGATTAAATGAAGACGACCAAATGACGCGCTTTAATTTAGCGAAAGATGAAAGACTCTTTATCGAAATTCCCGATACGGAAGATTTTAATTCTCGCTTACCTGAAATTTTTACCGATTTCGTCGAATGTACGGCTATCGTAAACAATCGCTACCTCAAAAGAAATGAACCGGCAAAAATCGCATTAATATTTTTGTAGATTCTTGCGAAACTTTTCTCAAAGTGTAATGATTTTTCATTATGGAGTTTGCCCTTTTTGCATCTAAGAATTAAGGAGTTTTGAAGAAAATGTCAGCAGTGTTAGAAGCGGTTCGACCGATTGAAGATTATCTTGTGATGGCGGACGCCGAGATTTCCGAGCGCATCGAAATTGCGCGCAAAGAATTGGGTTCGCGCGTTGTTATCTTGGGACATCATTACCAGCGCGACGACGTTATCGCGCACGCCGATTTGACGGGCGATTCTTACCAGCTTTCGGTGATGGCTTCGCAGACGGACGCCGAATTTATCGTTTTCTGCGGCGTGCATTTTATGGCGGAATCCGCCGATATTCTCGGAAAACCAGCACAGCGCGTGATTTTGCCGGATTTGGGCGCGGGCTGTTCGATGGCTGATATGGCGACCATTGAACAGGTCGAAGACGCGTGGCAGCAGCTCGGCGAAATCGGTGTTTTGAAACAAAAAGTTGCGCCGATAACTTACATGAATTCGAGCGCGGCAATTAAAGCTTTCTGCGGTCGCAACGGCGGCGTCGTCTGTACATCGTCAAACGCTGTGCCGCTGTTTGACGTTTATCTTAAAGAATACGACAAGATGTTTTTCTTTCCCGACCAGCATCTCGGACGCAACACGGGCGCAAAATTCGGGATTCCTTTAGACAAGATGGTTTTGTGGAATCCGCACGAAGAGCTCGGCGGCAACACGGAAGAAGAACTGCACGAGGCAAAATTGATTTTATGGCGCGGGCATTGTTCGGTGCACGGACGTTTTAAGCCGTGGCACGTTGATTTGATTCGCAAGCAAATTC